>NZ_JBQCGZ010000053.1:0-18847 GCF_051955155.1 Leifsonia sp. | reverse complement strand
TTCCCGTCCGAGCCGGAGCCCGGGATCGCGTACCTGATCAAGGCGAGCGTCGAGCACGGGTTCGAGGTCCCGGCGACGAAGCTGGCCCTGATCAGCGAGGCCGAGTTCTACGGCCGTGCCGCGGGCTACGACTCCCGCCAGGTCAAGAAGCTCGCCACCCGCCGCAAGAACGTGGTCGACCCGCTGGCCCTGAAACCCGGGGACTACGTCGTGCACGAGACGCACGGTATCGGCCGGTTCGTCGAGCTCACGCAGCGCGAGGTGTCGAGCGGCGGACGGAATGCGGTCAAGTCGAAGCGCGAGTACCTCGTTCTCGAGTACGCGCCCTCCAAGCGCGGCTATCCCGGGGACAAGCTGTACGTCCCGACCGACCAGCTGGACCTCCTCACCCGCTACGTCGGCGGTGAGGCGCCGCAGCTCTCCAAGATGGGCGGCAGTGACTGGTCGGCGGCGAAGGGGCGCGCGCGTCGCGCCGTCCGCGACATCGCCGTGGAGCTCGTCAAGCTCTACTCGGCACGCATGGCGAGCAAGGGCCACGCGTTCGGGCCGGACACCCCCTGGCAGCGCGAGCTGGAGGAGGCGTTCCCCTTCGCGGAGACGCCCGACCAGTTGCAGACCATCGACGAGGTGAAGGCCGACATGGAGCGGCCCATCCCGATGGACCGGCTCATCTCGGGCGACGTCGGCTTCGGCAAGACCGAGATCGCGGTGCGTGCGGCATTCAAGGCGGTGCAGGACGGCAAGCAGGTCGCCATGCTCGTGCCGACGACCCTGCTCGTGAAGCAGCACGCGGAGACGTTCCAGGAGCGCTTCGCCGGCTTCCCCATCCACCTCCGGCAGCTGAGCCGGTTCCAGTCCGACAAGGAGGCGCGCGAGACGCTCCGCGGCATGGCGGACGGCACCGTGGATGTGGTGATCGGCACCCACCGCATCCTTGCCGACGGCGTGTCCTTCAAGGATCTGGGCCTGGTCATCATCGACGAGGAGCAGCGTTTCGGCGTCGAGCACAAGGACGCGCTGAAGAAGCTCAAGACCAACGTCGACATCCTCGCGATGAGCGCGACGCCCATCCCGCGCACGCTGGAGATGGCGGTCACCGGCATCCGGGAGATGTCCACGCTGGCCACCCCGCCGGAGGACCGGCACCCGATCCTGACCTTCGTCGGCCCGTACTCCGACAAGCAGGTCGCCGCGGCGATCCGCCGCGAGCTGCTGCGCGAGGGCCAGGTGTTCTTCGTGCACAACCGCGTCGGCTCGATCTCCGCGACGGCGGCGAAGCTCGCCGAGCTGGTGCCGGAGGCGCGGATCGCCGTGGCGCACGGCCGGATGAACGAGCACGCGCTGGAGCAGGTGGTGGTGGACTTCTGGGAGCGCAAGTTCGATGTCCTGGTGTCCACGACCATCATCGAGACCGGCCTGGACATCTCCAACGCGAACACGATCATCATCGACCGGGCGGACAAGTACGGCCTCAGCCAGCTGCACCAGCTGCGCGGCCGTGTGGGCCGTGGCCGCGAGCGCGCGTACGCGTACTTCCTGTGGGACGAGAACAAGCCGCTCAGCGAGACCGCGCACGACCGGCTCTCGACCATCGCCGCCAACAACGACCTCGGCAGCGGCATGCAGGTCGCGCTCAAGGACCTGGAGATCCGCGGCGCGGGCAACCTGCTCGGCGGCGAGCAGTCCGGCCACATCGCCGGCGTCGGCTTCGACCTGTACCTGCGCATGATCGGCGAGGCGGTCTCCACGTTCCGCGGCGAGGTGGCGGAGGGGCAGACCGAGCTGCGGCTGGAGCTGCCGGTGGATGCGCACATCCCCGAGGAGTACGTCGACAGCGAGCGGCTGCGGCTGGAGGCCTACCAGAAGCTGTCGACGGCGAGCTCGCCGTCCGCCAAGGACGGCCAGATCGACCTGGTGCTGGAGGAGCTCACCGACCGCTACGGGGAGCCGCCGCAGGCGGTGCTCAACCTGGTCGCCGTGTCCCGGCTGCGCCGCGCGGCCCAGAAGGCCGGCCTCGGCGAGGTCGTCGCGATGGGCTCGAACCTGCGGCTGGCGCCGGCGATCCTGCCGGACTCGCTCCAGGTGCGGCTGCAGCGGATGTACCCGGGGTCGAAGTACCACGCCGCTCCCAAGGTCGCGACCGTCCCGATGCCGCGCCTGAACGGCGAGCCGCTGGACGACGCCGACCTGATCGAGTGGGTGTCGACCCTGCTCGGCGCGCTCTTCCCGGTCCCCGAGGCCGCCCCCGAGCCCGCCGCCTGACGCGCGTCGGAGCGGAGGACTTCTGGCCGCAACCTGGCCTCGAATTCCTCGGTTTCGCGCACCGGCCGGCGTGTCGGACGGGTGCGTCCTCCGTTTCGCCCGAGGTGCTACGAGGGGCTGCGTGCTACGACCGGGCGCGGGTGCAGCCGCCGGTACCGGCGCGCCAGCAGCGAGACCAGCACCCCGGACACCACGATCGCGATGGCCGAGCCGAGCAGCACGGCGAGCGTCCCCTCCGACCGGGCGAGCGCATCCCCGCTGAACGCCAGCTCGTTCATGAGCAGGGACACCGTGAAGCCGATGCCCCCCAGCGCGCCGATCGTGATCAGACCGGTCAGCGGGATGCGCGCCCGCTCCGCCTTGCTGCGCGTGAACGAGCCGAGCCAGCCGCCGAGCGTGATGCCGACCAGCTTGCCGACCGGCAGCGCGACCACGATGCCCCAGAACGACGGGCGCAGCTCCGCGGGGGAGACGCCCGGGATGACGACGAGCGCCGCCGAGAACGCGAACAGCGGCAGGATGAGCCCGTTCGACCACGGCTCGAGCGCGTGCGCCACCCGCCCACCCGGGCGGCGCGCCATCACCAGGCCGAGCGCGACGCCCGCGATGGTGGCGTGCACGCCGGAGTCGAGCACCAGCCACCAGGCGAGCAGCGCGAGCAGCACCATGAGCACGCCGATCGGCAAGCGCATCCGGCCGCGCAGCAGCCGGCTGAGCAGCCCGAACGCGGTCACCGCGACGGCCGCGAGCAGCAGCTCCAGGAGGTTCGGGTCCTGCGTGAAGAAGACGGCGATGATGACGATGGCGATCAGGTCGTCCAGCACCGCGAGCGCGAGCAGGAACACCCGCAGGCGGTTCGGCAGCCCGCGGCCGAACACCGCGAGCACGCCGAGCGCGAAGGCGATGTCCGTCGCCGTGGGGATGGGCCAGCCCACTGCGTAGCCGGTGCCGGCGGTGAAGCCGACGTAGATCAGCGCGGGCACGGCTACCCCGGCGACGGCGGCGATGGCCGGGTGGATGGCCTTCTGAACCGTGTTCAGCTCGCCGGCGACGAGCTCGTGCTTGAGCTCGACCGCGACGATGAAGAAGAACACGGCGAGCAGGCCGTCGCTGATCCAGTGACCGATGCTCAGGTCGACGGGCCCGGCGCCGAGGTGCGCGTGCTGCAGGTCGAGGAGGGCCGGGCCGACGGGGGTGTTGGCCAGCAGGAGGCCGAGCGCCGCGGCGCCGAGGAGGAGTCCGGCGGCGGTGCGCTCGGATCGGATGATGCTCATGGGGGCAGCCATTCCCGCGCCGAGGCGCGATCGGAGGACGACGCCGACCAGTCTTCCCGGCACACCAGGTGGCCAGTCTACCGGTGAGAGGATGGGGGCATCCCAGCGGGAGGAGCATCCGATGACCGATACCGTCCCCACAACGCCGGCCCCGACCCGGCTCGACGAGCTCGTCGCGGTGATGGCGCGCCTGCGTGCTCCCGGCGGCTGCCCGTGGGACGCCGACCAGACCCACGAGTCGCTCGTGCAGTACCTGGTGGAGGAGACCTACGAGCTGATCGAGGCCATCGAGACCGGCGACAGGGACGCGATGCTCGAAGAGCTGGGGGATGTGCTCTACCAGGTGCTCTTCCACGCCGACATCGCCGCGCACACGCCGGGGGAGGACTTCGACATCCAGGACGTCGCGGAGCAGATGACCAGGAAGATGGTCGGCAGGCACCCGCATGTCTTCGGCGGCGACCGCACGGCGGAGACGGCGGACGACGTCGTCGGGTTCTGGGACGAGCTGAAGAAGCAGGAGAAGCCGGGCAGGACGAGCGTGCTGGACGGCATCCCGCAGGGCATGCCGTCGCTCGCGCTCGCCGACAAGCTGCTCGGCCGCGCGGAGAAGGTCGGCCTGCTCGACCTGTCGGAGTCCGGCGGTGTGCAGGTCGGCAGCGAGGACGAGCTGGGCCCGCTGCTGCTGGCGATCGTGGCGTCCGCGAAGGCGCAGGGACTGGATGCGGAGCGCGCGCTGCGCTCGACTCTCAGGGAACTTCAGGGCGAGATCCGTGAGCAGGAGGCGACAGCTTAGGTTAGGCTTGCCTAATGTGCCAGCGTCGGCACGGTCCCCCATCGCATCCGGCCCCGCAAGGAGAGTCATGCCCGTTTCCGCACGCCCCGGTACCCGCCGGCCGCGCCGCCTCGCCCTGATCGCGTCCGCCGTCGCCGCGACCGCGCTCGTCCTCACCGGCTGCACTGCCGGGTCCTCCGGGGAGCAGAGCACGTCGTCCTCCGACGCGGGCGCCTTCCCGGTCACCGTCGACAGCGCTCTCGGGAAGACGACGATCGACGCCAAGCCGGAGCGCGTCGCCACGTGGGGCTGGGGAGCGCAGGACATCGCGCTGGCGCTCGGGATCGTCCCGGTCGCGATGCCGAAGTTCAGCTACGGCGGCAACGCGGACGGCGTCCTGCCGTGGGACGCCGAGAAGATCACGGCGCTCGGCGGGAAGACCCCGCAGCTGCTGAACGCCGACAGCGGCGAGGTGCCGTTCGAGGAGTTCGTGAAGGCGAAGCCGGACGTGATCCTCGCCCCGTACTCCGGCCTCACCCAGGCCGAGTTCGACACCCTCAGCAAGATCGCGCCCGTCGTCGCCTACCCGGAGAAGCCCTGGGCGACCAGCTGGCGCGACCAGACGGCGATCGTCGGCACGGCGCTCGGGCTCTCGTCCGAGGCGAAGGCGCTCGTGTCCAAGACCGAGGACACGGTGAGCGCGCTCGCCGCCAAATACCCGGTGCTGAAGGACAAGACCTTCTACTACGCCGCGGCCAACCAGCCCGGCGTGCTGAACGTGTACCGCGCCGAGGACCCGCGGGTCCAGCTGCTGAACGACCTGGGCCTGAAGAACTCGCCGTCGATCGCCGACCTGGACACCGCCAAGGGCGACGGCAGCTTCTTCTACCAGCTGAGTTACGAGAACCTCTCCAAGATCGACACCGACCTGCTGGTGATGTACTTCGACAAGCAGTCCTCCGTCGACGCGTTCACCTCCGACCCGCTGGTGGCGGCGATGCCGACCATCAGGGAGGGCCGGTTCGCCCCGATCGTCGGCGAGTCCTTCGTCGCGGCGACGAGCGCGCCCAGCGTCCTCTCCATCCCGTGGATGCTCGACCGCTACGTCCCGAAGCTCGCGGCGGCCGCCGACAAGGTCAAGTAACACCGCCGATGCCCGTGAGTGCCATCGCGCAGAGCGCCGGCCGGGCGGGGGAGTCCTCCCCGCTCGGCCGGCGGCGTCGGCGCGCCCTCGTTGGCTTCGTCGTCGCCGCGGTGGTGCTCGTCGTTGCGGCCGTGCTCAGCCTGATGGTGGGTGCGCGCACCATCCCGCCCGCGGACGTGCTGGACGCGCTGCTGCACCCGACGCGGACGGACCCGGACACCCTCGTCGTCATCGGCAGCAGGCTGCCGCGCACCCTGCTCGGCCTCGCGGCCGGGCTCGCGCTCGGGCTCGCGGGGACCGTGATGCAGGGGCTGTCCCGCAACCCGCTGGCCGACCCCGGCATCCTCGGCGTCAACGTCGGCGCGTCGCTCGCGGTGGTCGTGGCGATCGCGTTCTTCGGCGTGACCTCGGCCTCCGGCTACGTCTGGTTCGCGTTCGCCGGAGCGGCGCTCGCCGCCGGCCTCGTCTACGCCGTGTCCTCGGTGGGACGCGAGGGCGCGACCCCGATCAAGCTCGCGCTCGCCGGAGCGGCCGTCTCCGCGGCGCTCGGCTCGCTGATCACCGCCGTGATGCTGGTGAGCAGGGTCTCGCTCGACACCATGCGGTTCTGGCAGGTGGGTTCGCTCGCCGGCCGCGGCTTCGGCGTGCTCTGGCAGGTGCTGCCGACGCTCGCGGTCGGTGCCGTCCTCGCGCTCGCGCTCGGCCGCATCCTGAACGGCCTCGCGCTCGGCGACGACGTCGCGCGCGGGCTCGGCCAGCGCGTCGGACGGGCGCGCGTGCTCTCCGCGGTGGCGATCGTGCTGCTCTGCGGCTCCGCCACCGCCGCGGTCGGGCCGATCGCCTTCGTCGGCCTGGTGGTCCCGCACGCCGCGCGCTGGGTCGTCGGCGCCGACTACCGGCGCATCCTGGCCTTCTCGGCGGTCTTCGCCCCCACGCTGCTGCTGGTCTGCGACGTGATCGGCCGGGTGATCGCCCCGCCGGGAGAGCTGCAGGTGGGCGTGGTGATGGCGTTCGTCGGCGCCCCGATCTTCATCGCGCTCGTGCGCAGGCGCAAGCTGGTGAGCCTGTGACCGCGGGGACCTCGCACGCCGGGATGCGCGAGCGCGCGGCCGGCGCGGTCGCGACCGACCGCAGGCGCCGCGCGGGCCGGGCAACGCGCGTCGCCGTCGTGCTCGCGGTTCTCGTCGTCGTGCTCTCCGCGTTCTCGCTGACGCTCGGCGCTGCGGGCGTCGCGCCGCAGGACGTGCTGGCCGCGCTGGTCGGGCGCGCCGACCGGCTCACCTCGTTCGTCATCCTGGAGCTGCGCCTGCCGCGGCTGGTCGCCGCCGCGCTGGTCGGCGCGTGCCTCGGGCTCTCCGGCGCGCTCATCCAGTCCGTCGCCCGCAACCCGCTCGCCAGCCCGGACATCATCGGCATCACCGCGAGCGCGAGCGCCGCGGGCTCGCTGGCGCTGGTCTGGTTCGGGCTGACCGGGCTCGCGCTCTCCGGCGTCGTGCTCGCCGGGACGCTCGTCGCCGCCGTCCTGATCTACCTGCTCGCGTGGCGGAACGGCGTGAGCGGCTACCGCTTCGTGCTGGTCGGGATCGGCTTCGCCGCCGTCTGCTCCGGCTTCGTCTCGTACGTGCTCACGACCGCCGACCTCACCGACGTGCAGCAGGCGCTCGTGTGGATCGCCGGCAGCCTCAACAGCGTCGACCCGGTCGCGCTGACGGTGCTCGGCGTCGCGGCCGTCGTGCTCATCCCGTGCGCGCTGCTGCTCGGCCGGCCGCTCGGCGCGCTGGGGCTCGGCGACGACGTCGCCGCCGGGATCGGCGTGCGCCCGGAGCGCACCCGCATCCTGGTCGTCGGGGTGGCCGTCGCGCTCGCGGCCGTCGCCGTCTCGGTCGGCGGCCCGATCTCGTTCATCGCGTTCCTGTCCGCCCCGATCGCCCGGCGGCTGGTCGGCCGCGGCTCGCTCTCGCTTGTCTCGTCGGCGCTCGTCGGGGCGCTCGTACTCGTGGCGTCGGACATCGTCGCCCAGTTCGCGATCCCGGACGTCGTGCTCCCGGTCGGGGTCGTGACCGGGATCGTCGGGGCACCCTACCTGCTGTGGCTGCTCACCAGGACCAACCGAATCGGCCGGGGAGGCTGACATGACCGTTGCGCACGAGCTCGCCGCCCGCGACCTGACCCTCGCCTACGAGGGCAGGGTCGTCGTGGACGGCCTGGACCTGCAGCTGCCGCCCGGCCGCGTCACCGCGATCGTCGGGCCGAACGCCTGCGGCAAGTCGACCCTGCTGCGCGGCCTGTCCCGGCTGCTCGCGCCGGCATCCGGCACCGTGCTGCTGGACGGCACGGACATTCACACCCTCCCGACCAAGCAGGTCGCGACGCGCCTGGGCCTGCTGCCGCAGACGCCGACCGCGCCGGACGGGATCACGGTCGCCGACCTGGTCTCCCGCGGCCGCTACCCGCACCAGGGCTGGTTCCGGCGCTGGACGGCCGACGACGACGCGGCCGTCGCGGAGGCGATGACCGCCACCGGCATCACCGAGCTGGCGGAGCGCGCGATCGACGAGCTCTCGGGCGGCCAGCGCCAGCGCGTCTGGATCGCGATGGCGCTCGCCCAGCAGACCGATATCCTGCTGCTGGACGAGCCGACCACGTTCCTCGACATCAGCCACCAGATCGACGTGCTCGACCTGCTCCTCGACCTGAACGCGGCGCGCGGCACGACGGTCGTCATGGTGCTGCACGATCTGAACCTCGCCGCCCGCTACGCCGACCACCTGGTCGCGATGCGCTCCGGGGAGATCGTCGCTGCGGGCGATCCGTCCGCTGTCGTGACGGCGGACCTCGTGCGCGACGTGTTCGGCATCGAGTCCGTGATCGCCGACGACCCGGTCACCGGAACGCCGCTCGTCGTCCCGCTCGGCCGCCACCACACGCCCGGCACCTGAGCGCGCTGCCCCGCCGACATTTGGCGCAAATCTGCCTTACGCGGCGCTGACACCCGACATTTAGCGCAAATGTGCCTTACGCGGCGCTGACACCCGACATTTGGCGCAAATGTTCATGCCGGGACATGGCAGCGCGTCCGCCGGTGGGCAGGGGCCCCGTGCTGGCGGACGCGTTGTCGTGTGTCTGGCAGCGAGCAAACGACGTGGTCGGACGGATGCGCTCATGCCAGGTCCTGGCGGGACACCACCGAGCCGGCAGGGTAACACGGCCTGAGGGTGGCAACACCGGCAGTCTACGTCGGAGCGCCGATCCACCGCGATCCCCCCGGAGGGTCCCCGCGTCGTCCAGGGGCCGCCGCGGGGCGGTGCCGCGGACGGCGGACATGGAAGAATCGTGGGCATGGCTTCTCCGATCACCCCGCCCCGCGGCATGCGCGACTTCCTCCCCGCCGACAAGGCCCGCAGGGAGCATGCGCTGGGCGTCATCCGGCGCAGCTTCGCGGCGCACGGGTTCGACGAGATCGAGACGCCGGTGGTCGAGGACGTCGCCCGCCTGCACTCGGGGCTCGGCGGCGACAACGAGAAGCTCGCCTTCAGCGTGCTCAAGCGCGGCCTCGGCGGCGACGACCTGCGCGCGGCCATCGAGTCCGGCGACACCCTCGCGCTGTGCGACCTCGGCCTGCGCTTCGACCTCACGGTGCCGCTGGCCCGCTTCTACGCGACCCACCGCGCCGAGCTGCCTGGCGTGTTCCGCTCCATCCAGATCGCGCCGGTCTGGCGGGCCGAGCGCCCGCAGAAGGGCCGGTACCGGCAGTTCGTCCAGTGCGACATCGACATCATCGGCGACGGCACGCAGCTGGCCGAGGTGGAGCTGATCACGGCCACCGCCGCGACCCTGGAGGCGCTGGGCCTGAAGGACTGCACGATCCGGATCAACGACCGCCGCATCCTGAACGGCCTGCTCGAGTACTGCGGCTTCGCCGAGGACCGCTGGCCGCAGGTGCTCATCTCGGTGGACAAGCTGGACAAGATCGGCGCAGAGGGCGTGGTCGCCGAGCTGAGCGAGGGCGGCGCGGACTCCGCGGCCGTGCTCGGCGGTGTGCTCGCAGGCCTGGAGCCGCACCTGGCCGACGGCGGCGTCGAGCTGACGGTCGAGGCGATCTCCGGCATCCTGCCGGAGGGCATGGACAGCGACGCGATCGCCGAACTGGAGGCGCTCGCGCACGCGCTCGACACCCTGCCGGAGGGCGTCCGGCTGCGCTTCGACCCGACGCTGGTGCGCGGGATGGGCTACTACACCGGGACGATCTTCGAGATCGCGCACCCCGGCTCCGGCAGCTCGGTCGGCGGCGGCGGCCGCTACGACGGCATGATCGGGCGCTTCCTCGGCACCGACGTCCCCGCCGCCGGCTTCTCGATCGGCTTCGAGCGCGTGGTGGACCTGATCGACGTCCCGGACGACGCGGCGGCGGACTCCGTCGTCCTCGTCCACGACCCCGCCGTTCCGCTCGACCGGCTGATGGCGATCAAGTCCGAGCTCGTCGCCTCCGGGCGCCGCGTGCGGCTGGACCGCCGCGCCAAGAACCTGAAGGGCGTGCTCGACCGGGCCGCCGCGGCCGGGTACCGCTCGTTCGCGTTCGTGAACGCGGACACCGCCGACGCGTCCGCGCTCGAGTTCAAGGCGCTGTCGTGACCGGCACCGCGGTCCCGTGGTCCGACGGCCGCTGGACGACCGCGCCCGCCGACGCGCGGGAGGACGGCGACGGCCTGCTCGTCACGGCCGCCGAGGGCAGCGACGCCTGGCGGACGACCGCCTACGGCTTCGTGCACGACACCGAGCACGCCCTGCTGGCTCCGCTGGAGCCCGGCACCGCGATGGAGGTGACCTTCACCGGCGACTTCTCCGCCGAGTTCGACCAGGCCGGGATGTTCGTCCGGGTGGACGACGAGAACTGGACCAAGGCGGGCGTCGAGTTCGCCGACGGCGCGCTGCAGCTGGGCGCGGTGGTCACGCACCGGTTCTCGGACTGGTCGGTCGCCCCGGTCCCGGACTGGGCGGGACGGCCGATCACCGTGCGCGTCAGCCGTGCCGGCGACGCGATCATCGTGCGCGCCAGGGCGGGGGAGGAGCCGTTCCGGCTCGTGCGCATCGCCCACCTCGCCCCGGAGGCCGCCGCGACCGCCGGCCCGATGGTCTGCGCGCCGAGCCGTGCCGGGCTCACCGTCCGCTTCGCGTCCTGGACCACCGGCCCCGCCGACGCGTCCATCCACTAGACGCGGCTCCGCCGCGCCGCGCCCCTCGTCGTCGCCGCCGCCATCCATTCCTGACTTCTTCACGCAACACGCCGTGCGGAAGCGTGCACAACTCCGGAACGGATGGCGACCCAACCGTTGGCGACCTCGCCAGTCTTCGCAAGCATCCCGCCGCCGGACACGGCCCGTTCACCCGGTTTCACTAGACTTGCCGGTGATATCCACGAAACCACTGAGGAGACTGTTGTGGCTCAGATCGAAGCTGTAGGCGCTCGCGAGATCCTGGACTCGCGCGGCAACCCGACCGTCGAGGTCGAGGTGCTCCTGGAGGACGGCACCGTCAGCCGTGCCGCCGTCCCGTCCGGCGCGTCCACCGGCGCCTTCGAGGCCTACGAGCTTCGCGACGGCGACAAGGGCCGCTACCTGGGCAAGGGTGTCGAGAAGGCCGTGGACGCGGTTCTCGACGAGATCGGCCCGGCGATCGAGGGCTTCGAGGCCAGCGACCAGCGTCTCGTCGACGAGGCGATGATCGAGCTCGACGGCACCGACAACAAGAAGCGCCTGGGCGCCAACGCCATCCTCGGCGTCTCGCTCGCGGTCGCGCGCGCCGCAGCGGACTCCGCCGACCTCCCGCTGTTCCGCTACGTCGGCGGCCCGAACGCGCACGTGCTGCCCGTGCCGATGATGAACATCATCAACGGCGGCGCCCACGCCGACACCGGCGTCGACATCCAGGAGTTCATGGTTCTGCCGATCGGCGCGGAGACCTTCTCCGAGGGCCTGCGCTGGGGCGTGGAGACCTACCACTCGCTCAAGTCGCTCCTGAAGTCCAAGGGCCTGAACACCGGCCTCGGCGATGAGGGCGGCGTCGCCCCCGAGCTCGAGCACAACCGCGCAGCGCTCGACCTGATCTCCGAGGCCATCGAGAAGGCCGGCTTCACCGTCGGCTCGCAGATCGCGCTCGGCCTCGACGTCGCCTCCACCGAGTTCTTCGAGAACGGCGTCTACCGCTTCGAGGGCAAGGACCGCAGCGCCGCGGAGATGAGCGCCTACTACCAGGAGCTCGCCGCGAACTACCCGCTGGTCTCGATCGAGGACCCGCTGGCGGAGGACGACTGGGAGGGCTGGGCCCACCTCACCGCCGAGCTCGGCAGCAAGCTCCAGCTCGTCGGCGACGACCTGTTCGTCACCAACCCGAAGCGCCTCGCCCAGGGCATCCAGGCGAAGGCCGCGAACAGCATCCTGGTCAAGGTGAACCAGATCGGCACGCTGACCGAGACGCTCGACGCGGTCTCGCTCGCGCAGCGCAGCGGCATGACCGCCGTGCTCTCGCACCGCTCCGGCGAGACCGAGGACACCACGATCGCCGACCTCGCCGTCGCGACCAACGCCGGCCAGATCAAGACCGGCGCCCCGGCCCGCTCCGAGCGCGTCGCGAAGTACAACCAGCTGCTCCGCATCGAGGAGGAACTGGGCGACGCCGCCGTCTACGCCGGCCGCACCGCCTTCCCGCGCTTCCAGGGCTGAGCCCGAGCGACGCTCCGAACGCCCCCGTATCCGTTTCGGACGGGGGCGTTCGCGTTGTTGCGCGCGCAGCGGCCGTCGAGGGGCGCGTTGTTGCGGGCGACACGTCGGTCGCACCCGCAACCACTCGCCCCTCGACTGCCTCCGTGCGCCAGGATGGGGGGATGCGAGACGGCGGAGCGGTGCCTCAGGAGGTGCTGCCGCTCGTCCTGTTCCTGGCGCTCGCGGTGCTGTTCGCGGTGTTCGGGCTGTACCTGCTGCGGCGGCCGGAGCGGGCGGCGGCGCTGTTCGCCGACCGGGATGCGCGGAGCGCGTTCCGGCCGAAGGACGCGCGAGCCGTCGGCGCGGTGTTCGTGATCGGGGGAGCGGTCCTCGTGGCGATCGGCGTCGTGCGGCTGGTGCTCATCCTGGCACTCGGCTGAGCCCGTTCCCGACACCCCGGGCGGGCGGCAGGCGCTGCGCGGCCATCGCCTACGATTGAGGCGGGGCCCATCGGTCCCGTGTGTCCGTCGAACGCAGGGAGGGTCCATGCCGAAGCAGCAGACCCGGCGCGTCCCCGCATCGTTCGCGCAGCCGAGCGGTACCGGTCGCTGGCTGCGCGGCATCCACTTCTCGGCGTTCTCGCTCGTGATGATGGGCGTGCTCGTGCTCGCCGTCGTCATCCTCGCGCCGACGGCGCAGTCCTTCTTCGCCCAGCAGCAGCAGATCGCCGACCAGCAGAAGGCGGTCGACCAGCTGTCCGCGCAGGTCGATGCCCTCAAGGAGCAGCGCGCGCGCTGGAACGACCCGTCCTACATCCGCGCGCAGGCGAGGGACCGGCTCTACTACGTGATGCCCGGCGAGGTCAGCTTCCTCGTGATCGACGACCGGCCGCCGGCGGCGAAGACGGCCGACACTCCGGTCAGCTCCAAGCTGCAGAAGACGAAGACCGACTGGGTGCACTCCCTGTTCGGTTCGTTCATGGGCGCCGGCCTCACCGAGGCGACGCCGCAGCAGCTGAGCGGGACGCCGGCGCCCACCCCGACCCCCACCTCCAGCACCCCAGGCGGCAGCAGATGACCAGACCACCGTTCGAGCCCGTGACCGACGAGGACATCGCCGTCGTCAGCGAGCAGCTCGGCCGCCCCGCGCGCAACGTCGTCGGCATCGCGGCGCGGTGCGTGTGCGGCCGTCCGACGGTGGTGTCCACCGCGCCGCGCCTGGACGACGGGACGCCGTTCCCGACGTTCTACTACCTGACCCATCCCGCCGCGACGGCCGCCATGTCCCAGCTGGAGGCGACGCAGGTGATGGGCGAGTACAACGACCTCCTGGCCGAGGACGAGGACGTCCGCGCGGCGTACCTCGCCGCCCACGAGCAGTACCTGGCCGACCGCGAGTCGATCGCCGTCGTCGAGGAGCTCTCCGGCGTCTCCGCGGGCGGCATGCCCACGCGCGTGAAGTGCCTGCACGCGCTCGCGGCGCACGCGCTCGCGGCCGGACCCGGCGTCAACCCGATCGGCGACCTCGCGCTCGCGCGCGGCGGCTGGTCGCCCGAGGTGTGCGAATGCAAGGTCGACGCCGGCTGAGCCGGTTCGCCAGGGGGCTCGCCGCTTTCGGCACGGGGCTGGCGCTCGCGCTCGCCCCGGTCACCGTCGCGCACGCCGACCAGGTGCGCTCGATGGAGTACTGGCTGAACGACTACGGCTTCGCCAAGGCCTGGAGCACCACCAAGGGCGCCGGGGTGAAGGTCGCCGTGATCGACACCGGCGTGGACGGCAGCGTCCCCGACCTGAAGGGCGCGGTGGTCGGCGGGACGGACGTCTCCGGCGTCGGCGCCGCGAACGGCCAGAAGCCGCTCGGCGTCGGCGACGAGGCCGACCACGGCACCTGGGTCGCCTCGCTGCTCGCCGGCCGCGGCACGGGACCGGACAGCGGCGTGCTCGGCGCGGCCCCGGAGGCGAGCATCCTCACCGCCTCCGTGGCGCTCGGCAAGGCGATGGGGCCCATCGGCTCCGACGACCAGATCGCGGACGCGATCCACTGGGCCGTCGACCACGGCGCGACCGTGATCAACCTGTCGCTGACCCGCAACACCCTGGACTGGCCGACCAGCTGGGACGAGGCGTTCCAGTACGCGTTCTCGCACGACGTCGTCGTCGTCGCCGCCGCGGGCAACCGCGGCAGCGGCACGAGCGAGGTGGGGGCGCCCGCGACCATCCCCGGCGTCCTGACGGTCGCGGGCGTCGACCGGTCGGGCAAGGCCAGCTTCGACGCGTCCTCCCAGGGCATCACCATCGGGGTCTCCGCGCCCAGCGAGCAACTGGTGGGAGCGAGCCCGGGCGGCGGCTACGTGCAGTGGGCGGGCACGAGCGGCGCAGCGCCGCTG
This sequence comes from Leifsonia sp., assembly GCF_051955155.1. Classification (NCBI taxonomy): domain Bacteria; kingdom Bacillati; phylum Actinomycetota; class Actinomycetes; order Micrococcales; family Microbacteriaceae; genus Leifsonia; species Leifsonia sp. Next base: position 4,308 of record NZ_JBQCGZ010000053.1, on the reverse strand, counting down.
GTGTCCGGGGCGGTCGCGCTGGTGCGGGCCGCGCATCCCGAGCTGAAGGCCGCCGACGTCATCAACCGGATCATCCGCACGGCGCGCCCGGTCGGCGCGACGGTGCCGAGCCCGATCTACGGGTTCGGGCTGCTGGATGCGGCGGCCGCGGTGACGGCGGACGTGCCGCACGTGAGCGCCAATCCGATGGGCGATCTGCAGGAGTGGATCCACATCCACCGGCGCGCCGAATCGACCGCCGCGCCCGCCCCGTCCGGCGGCGGTTCGCAGGCGGCGCCCGCCCCGAGGAAGCTGAGCCCCGAACGGCCTGTAGCATGGGGAGTGTTCTTCTGGCCGCAATGGAGCGTCCTCACGACCCTCTGGCTCCCGCTGGCTCTGATCTCCGGTTTCGTGGCCCTCGTCGCCCTCGGCGGCGCTGGCGCGTGGCTGCATTTCAGGCGAACGGGGCGCAGGGGGTAGATTAACCCCCATACTTTCGTGTTGAGGAGACGCATTACTGTGCCCAAAATCCTGATCGTCGGAGGCGGATACGCCGGTTTCTACACCGCGTGGAAGCTCGAGAAGCAGCTCCGCAAGGGCGAGGCAGAGGTCACCATGGTGGACCCGCTGCCGTACATGACCTACCAGCCCTTCCTTCCGGAGGTGGCGGCAGGCTCCATCGAGCCCCGTCACGCGGTCGTCGCTCACCGGCGTCACCTGAACACCACCAACATCATCACGGCGAACGTCACGTACATCGACCACGCCAAGAAGACGGCGACCATCCAGCCGCTCGTCGGCGAGGCGTACGAGTTCGCGTACGACATCGTCGTGGTCACCGCGGGCGCCGTGTCGCGCACCTTCCCGATCCCGGGCGTCGCCGACCAGGCCGTCGGCCTCAAGACGATCGAAGAGGCCGTCTACATCCGCGACAAGATGCTGTCGAACTTCGACAAGGCCGCCAGCCTCCCCGCCGGCCCGGAGCGCGACCGCCTGCTCACCGTCGTCGTCGTCGGCGGTGGCTTCGCCGGCATCGAGATCTTCGCCGAGCTGCGCTCGTTCGCCAGCTCGCTGCTGAAGAAGTACCCGGAGATCTCGTTCGAGGACACGCACTTCCACCTGATCGAGGCGATGGGCCGGATCATGCCGGAGGTGTCGCTGCCGACCAGCCACTGGGTCATCAAGAACCTGGCGGAGCGCGGCGCGCAGATCCACCTGGAGACCCAGCTCACCAGCGCGGTCGACGGCCACATCGAGCTCTCCACCGGTGAGTCGTTCGACACCGACCTCATCGTCTGGACCGCCGGCGTCATGGCGAACCCGACCGTCGTCCGCCACACCGACCTGCCGATCGAGGAGCGCGGCCGCCTCCGCGTCCGCGCCGACCTCCGCGTCGGCACCGACGAGGAGATCATCGAGGGCGCCTGGGGCGCCGGCGACGTCTCCGCCGTCCCGGACCTCACGGGCGCGGGCGTCGGCGGTTACTGCGTCCCCAACGCGCAGCACGCGGTCCGTCAGGGCAAGCTGCTCGCGAAGAACCTCATCGCGGACATGCGCGGCGAGCTGCCGCGCCAGTACTACCACAAGAGCCTCGGCGCGGTCGCCGGTCTCGGCGTCGGCATCGGCGTTCTGCAGTCCGGCAAGCTCGCGATCAAGGGCGTCATCGGCTGGCTCGCGCACCGCGGCTACCACGGCCTCGCGATGCCGAGCTGGGAGCGCAAGTGGCGCGTGATCTGGGGCTGGTGGAACAACTTCTGGCTCGGCCGCGACATCGTGTCGCTCGAGGCCGTCCAGACGCCCCGCAAGGCGTTCGAGGAGTTCGCCGCCCGCCCGAAGCCGGCCGTCGAGGCCGCCCCGGTCGAGGCGCCGAAGAAGGCCCCGGCCCGCAAGAAGGCCGATGCCGCCAAGGAGACCGCCGAGGTCAAGTAGCGGCAGCACGAAGGCCCGGATCCCGCGAGGGGTCCGGGCCTTCGTCGTTCCCGGGCGCCGGTGGCCGAGGGGACGCGACACGCCGTCTGGCGCGTGGCGACGCGGCGTGTCGCGTCCCCTCAGCCGCAGCTCAGCGGCGGATCGTGGCGCGGCCCTGGGTCAGGTCGGCGACGGCGCCGGTCGCGCGCTCAAGGGCCGGCGCCGGGAGCGCGACGCGCAGCACGACCGTTTCGCCGTACTCCGCCTCCGGCTCCGGGTAGCCCTCGGCAACGGCCCAGTGCCGCACGCGCTCCGCGTCCCCGTACGCCGCCTCCACCACGAGCGTCGCCTCCGCGACCCGCTCCACCGTCTCCGCGTCCGCGAGCGCCGTCGCGATCGCGTCGGTGTATGCGCGGACGAGGCCGCCCGCGCCGAGCTTCACGCCGCCGTAGTAGCGCACGACGACGCCGAGCACGCCGTCCAGATCGTGGTGCCGCAGCACCTCCAGGATCGGCCGCCCTGCCGTCCCGGACGGCTCGCCGTCGTCCGACATCCCGGAGTGCCCGCCGGCGAGCAGCGCCCAGCAGACGTGCGTCGCGCCGGGATGCTCCTGACGCACCAGCGCCACCTCGGTCAGCGCCGCCTCCCGGTCGGCGACCGGCAGCGCGAGACCGAGGAAGCGGCTCTTCCGGATCTCCAGCTCGGAGGCGACGGGGGAGGCGAGGGTGCGGCTCACCCCTCAACGCTAACGCGTCGGCGTTGCTAGGCTCGATCGGTGCTCGACTCCGCCGACGCCCTCCCGCTGCGCCCCCGACGCGTCCTGGTGGCCGGCGTCTCCGGGAGCGGCAAGACGACCCTCGCGGCACGGATCGCGGGCATCACCGGCGGCCCGCACACCGAGATCGACGCGCTCTACCACGGCCCGGACTGGACGCCGCGGCCGACGTTCGCCGCGGAGGTGGCGGCGTTCACCGAGGGGCCGGCGTGGACGACCGAGTGGCAGTACAGCGACGTGCGCGAGCTTCTCGCCGACCGCGCCGACCTCCTGGTCTGGCTGGATCTGCCCTACTGGCGTTCGACGTTCCCGCGGGTGCTGAGGCGGACAGTCCGTCGTTCCCGGGGCCGCGAGACGCTCTGGAACGGCAACGTCGAGCCTCCGCTGTGGACGTTCTTCACGAGTCGCGAGAACATCATCCGGTGGTCCCTGGCGACCAGGAACATCTACCGGGAGCGGATCGTCGCCGTCGAGGCCGCGCGTCCCGCGCTCGTCGTGGTGCGGCTGCGCACGCCGGCCGAGGTGGAGTCGTGGCTCGCCGGCCCGCTGACCTCCGCCGTACGCGGCGGAGCCGGCGGCTGAGGGCCGCCGGCTCCGCACAGGTCAGGCCGTCACCTCCTTCGCACCGCTGTGCCGCGACGACTCCACCACGATCTTGCGCGGCTTGGCGCGTTCGGCGATCGGGATGATGACGCTGAGCACGCCGTTGTCGTAGCTGGCGCTGATGCCGTCCGCCTCGACGTCCTCGCCGATGGTGAACTGCCGCAGGTAGGCGCCGAACGGCCGCTCCTGCAGCAGCCAGCGGCTGTTCTCGCGGCTGGCCGCCGAGCGCTGGGCCCGGATGGTGAGCAGGTGGCCGTCGACGTCCACGTCGATCGAGCCGGGGTCGACCCCGGGCAGGTCGGCGTTCAGGAGGTACTTGTCACCCTCGCGGAAGAGGTCGACGGGCATCACCCGCGGCTGGTGACTGGTGTCGAAGACGCTCTGTGCGATCCTGTCCAGCTGGCTGAAAGGATCGAACGACATGGCCATGATGTGATTCTCCTTTCGTGTCCGAGTGATGGGGGATGCGGGGTCGCGGTCCCCTCGGAGGGCAGCGGGCGGTCGGGGAGACCGACCGGGCGCGGTCCTCGCGTCCGGCGGGCAGGTCCGGCCCGGCGGACGGCGCGGGAGCAGGCGGGAGCGGACGGGGAGCCCGCGACCGAGTCGGTCGCAGCATCCCCGCGGCGATCAGGATCGCCTCGAACTCGGCGTCGAGCCACTCGTCGTCGGCACAGATCAGGTCTGCGAACCCTGCCGTCGATGCGATCAGTGTGCCGTCCACTCTCGCCCCTCCCGGTTCCGGGGGATCGAGAGGCGGCCCGATCCCCATGGAGATTGAGATAACCTGCATCGTTTGCAACAGATTTAATACACCCAGGGATGCAGGGAACCCACGATTCTCAGCGAATTCTGAGGATATGTCGACGCGCCCGGGTGCGGCGAGCGCGGCCGAGCCGCACGTGGTACCCCCAGTGGGACTCGAACCCACACTCGGGCGATTTTAAGTCGCCTGCCTCTGCCAATTGGGCTATGGGGGCCGGCGGTGAACGCGTTACCGGTCGCGGAACGGCGACTTCGCCATCTGGACGACAGCGGCGACCGCC
>NZ_JBQCGZ010000052.1:0-26485 GCF_051955155.1 Leifsonia sp. | reverse complement strand
CCCGCCGCCGCGGCGGGGCGCGCGGGGGTGCGGGGGGGGTGGTTGGGGGGGGCCGGCGCCCCCCCCCCCCCCCCCCACTCGCCTCTCGCGGCGGTTACGCGGGCTGGGGTGCTCGGTACTCGTGGGCGGCTAGGGAGGCGGGGAGCATCTCCATGCCGGTGCCGGAGGTGAGGGGCGCGCGGTAGCGGCCGCCCGCGACCTCGACGGGGGTGACGAAGTGCTCGTGGAGGTGCTTGGTGTACTCGATCATGCGGCCGTCCTGGCTGCCGGAGACGGCGACGAAGTCGAACATCGAGAAGTGCTGCACCGCCTCGCACAGGCCGACGCCGCCGGCATGCGGGCAGACCGGCACCCCGAACTTCGCGGCGAGCAGCAGGATGGCGATGTTCTCGTTCACACCGGCGACGCGCGTCGAGTCGATCTGGACCACCGACGCCGCGTCCGCCTGCAGCAGCTGCTTGAACAGCACCCGGCTCATCCCGTGCTCGCCGGTCGCGACCGGGATGGGCGCGATCGCCCGCGCGATGGCGGCGTGCGCGAGGACGTCGTCCGGGCTGGTCGGCTCCTCCACCCACGCGAGGTCGAAGGGCTCCAGCGCGCGGATCCACTCGATCGCCTGGTCGCGGTCCCAGCGCTGGTTGGCGTCGACGGCGATGCGGATGTCCGGGCCGACCGCCTCGCGGGCGATCGCGAGGCGGCGGAGGTCGTCCTCCAGCCGGTCGCCCACCTTCAGCTTGATTTGCCGGAAGCCGTCGTCGACCGCCTCCACGGCCAGCCGGCGCAGCTTGTCGTCGGAGTAGCCGAGCCAGCCGGGGGTCGTCGTGTAGCCCGGGTAGCCGTTCGCGAGCAGTTCGCGCTCGCGGTCCGTCCGCCCCGGCTCTGCCGCCCGCAGCAGGGCGAGCGCCTCCTCCGGGGTGAGCGCGTCGGTCAGGTAGCGGAAGTCGACAAGGCCGACCAGCTCCTCCGGCGTCATCCTTGCGAGCAGCTGCCACAGCGGCAGGCCGGCGCGCTTGGCCTTGATGTCCCAGAACGCGTTCACGACGGCGCCGATCGCCATGTGCATGACGCCCTTCTCCGGCCCGAGCCAGCGCAGCTGCGAGTCGTGGACGAACTCGCGCCAGAAGCTGCCGAGGTCGTCGAGGATCTGCTCGACGTCGCGCCCGATGACGCGGTGCGCGACCGCATCGATCGCGGCGACCTGGACGTCGTTGCCGCGGCCGATGGTGAAGACGAAGGAGTGCCCCTCGATGCCGTCCGCGGCGTCCGTCGTCACCCGCAGGTAGGCGGCCGAGTAGTCGGGGTCGGGGTTCATGGCGTCGGAGCCGTCCAGGAGCGCGGACGTCTCGAAGCGCACATCCAGGGTCTCGAAGCCGGTGACGGTGCTCACGGCGCTCTCCTCTCAATCAGCGATGCCCATATCCTATTGGATATAGTCTCAGCGATGCGAGCGCGAAGACACCGAAGCCGCGCCCGACTCGGCTCCGCCCTGCTCCGCCCCTACGCGCCGCCCTCGAGGCTCTGCGCGATGCGCTGGTACGAGCGCTCGATGTGGTCGAGCATGGCCCGCTGCGCGCCGTCCGCGTCGCCGGCCCGCAGCGCGGCGAGGACGGCGTCGTGCTCCTCCGACGTCTCCTCGGCGACGCCGTGCTCGAAGTAGACGCGGTACTGGTGGAGGTGCGAGCGCAGCCGGAAGACCGCGTCCGCGAGCAGCGCATTGCCGGCGTGCTCGGCGATGATGCGGTGGAAGTCCGCGTCCTGCTTCGCGAAGTCCTTGTAGTCGGTGAACCGGTCCGCGCCGGCCTGCGCGGCGGCGCCGCTGACGTGCATCTGCTCGCAGAGCCGCTGCAGCTCGTCGAGCGTCTCCCCGTCCATCCGGGCGGCGGCGCTGTGGGCGGCGTGCGGTTCGAGCAGGCGGCGCATCTCGAAGAGCTCGCGCAGGCCCTCCGCGTCCAGCAGCGGCGCCGCGGTGTAGCCCTTCAGCGCCTTCTTGACCACGAGGCCCTCGGATTCCAGGCGCGCGAGCGCCTCGCGGACCGGCGTCGGCGAGACGCCGAGCTCACGCGCGATGCCGTCGATGCTGGCGCGGCTGCCCGGCTCGATCACCTGGTCCATGAGCAGCCCGAGCACCGCGTCGTAGACGTCGTCCGCGAGGGCGCGGCGGGCGGGCAGCAGGTGGTCGCCTGCGGCGCGTTCGATGCTCATGTGCACATCCTAGGCGGCGGAGCGGTCGGCCTAGAGGAAACAGGATGCAGGATGCTCACGGCAGCAGTCCGGCATCCTCCAGCTCGGCCCACAGCTCCTGCGGCACGGCGGCGTGGGCGAGGCCGGCGTTCCTGGTGATCTGCTCCGGCGTCTCCGCGCCGAGTACGACGGTCGAGACGGCGGGATGCCGCAGCGGGAACTGCACCGCCAGCTGCGGCACGGTCACGCCGTAGCCGTCGGCGATGTCGGCGATGCGCGCAGTGCGCTCGATCAGCGCGGCGGGCGCGGCGCCGTAGTCGAAGGTGGCGCCGGCGCGCGGGCGGTCGGTCGCGAGAATGCCGGAGTTGAACACGGCGGCGACCACCACGGCGACGCCGCGCTCCTGGGCCGCCGGAAGCAGGTCGGCGGCCGCGCCGCCGTCGAGCAGCGTGTAGCGGCCCGCGCACATCACGACGTCCAGGTCGGTCTCGCGGACGAACCTGGTCAGCATCGCCGACTGGTTCATCCCGGCGCCGTACGAGCGGATGACGCCCTGCGACCGCAGCTCCTCGAGCGCGGGGAAGGCGCCTTCGACGGCCTCCCTCTCATGCTCGTCCGGGTCGTGGACGAACAGGATGTCGATGCGGTCGAGGCCGAGCCGCTGAAGCGAGTCCTCCACCGATCGCAGCACGCCGTCCCGCGAGAAGTCGAAGCGCCGCCTGCGGGTCGCCGGGACGTCGAACAGGTTGGCGATGTCGGTCTCGCCCGGCCGGGCGTCCGGGTTCGGCTCGATGATGCGGCCGACCTTCGTCGAGAGCACGAAGGCGTCCCGCGGCAGGCCGCGCAGCCCCTCGCCCAGCCGCTCCTCGGCGAGCCCGAGCCCGTAGTGCGGCGCGGTGTCGAAGTAGCGGATGCCCGCGTCCCAGGCGGCGGGGACGATGGCGGGCCAGACGTCGTCCGGGCGCGCGCCGTAGAGGTTGCCGAGCGCGGCGACGCCGTAGCCGATGGCGGGGAGGTCCGGCGCCGTCATCAGGCGACCCTCCTGTCGTCGATCGCGTCGAGATCCCAGTCGATCCCGAGCCCGGGCGCCTGCGGTGCGAGCGCACGGCCGTCGCGCACGGCGAGCTCCGTCGCGGTGATCGCGCGCAGCTGCGGGATGTGCTCCAGGTAGAGCGCGTTCGGCACCGCGCAGCACAGCGAGACGTGCAGCTCCATCAGGAAGTGCGGGGCGACGGGGACGTTGAACGCCTCGGCGAGGTGCGCCACCTTGAGCCACGGCGTGATGCCGCCGATCCTGGCGACGTCCACCTGGACGACGGACGCGCCACCGGCCTGCAGGTACTCGCGGAAGTGCCCCACCGAGTAGATCGACTCGCCGACGGCGACCGGGATGCTGGTCGACCGCGCGAGCCTGCCGTGACCCGCCACGTCCTCTGCGGGCAGCGGCTCCTCGAACCAGAAGATGTCGAGCGGCTCCAGCAGCGCGGCGCGGCGGATCGCCTCGGCGGCGGTCAGCGACTGGTTGGCGTCCACCATGATGTCCATCGTGTCCCCGACGGCCGCCCTGACCGCGGAGAGACGCTCCGCGTCCTCGTGTCCGCGCGGCTTGCCGACCTTGATCTTCACGCCGCCGAGTCCGCGGCGCTGCGAGGCGAGCGCCTGCTCCACCAGCTCGTCCGTCTCCAGGTGCAGCCAGCCGCCCTCGGTGTCGTAGAGCGGGATGCTCGGGGCGTGCCCTCCGGCGGCGACCCAGAGCGGGAGCCCGGTCGAGCGGCAGCGCGCGTCCCAGACGGCGGTATCGACGGCGGCGAGCGCGAGCGCGGTGATCACCCCGACCGTCGTCGCCCTGGTCGCAGAGAACAGGGCGCGCCACACCGCCTCCGGCCGGTCGGCGTCGAGGCCGATCACGGCGTCCAGCAGGCAGCTGCGCAGCAGGCTCAGCACCGCGGCGCCTCCCGTCCCGATGGTGTAGCTGTAGCCGACGCCCTCGGCGCCGCCCGCGGTGCGCAGGCGCACGAAGATCGTCTCCTGCTTGAGGAAGGACTGCACAGCGTCCGTGCGGACGGTCTCCACCTCCAGGTCGCTCAGCCAGGCCTCGGCGGCGACGATGATGGAGTCGGCGCTCGGGCGGAGCGACGGGACGGTCGTCATCGGGTCCTGCTTTCTGAGGCGGCTGCCGCTGTCGGGGAATGCCTATTGCCTATAGGATATGCGGACGGGAAGAGCCCTCACAATCCGTTCGCCGAAGAAGGAGAATCGCAGCGTGGCCACGATCACCGACCTCGTCCGCCCCGACAACTACCGGCGATTCGAACGCGAGGTGCCGCGCTGGTACACCGACGCGAAGCTCGGCGTCTTCGTGCACTGGGGACCGTACTCCGTGCCGGCGTGGGCGGAGCCGATCGGCGAGCTCGGCACCATCGACGACGGCTACTGGTTCACCCACAACCCGTACGCCGAGTGGTACTTCAACACCATCCGGATCGCCGGCAGCCCCGCCGCCGAGCACCACAGGGAGGCGTACGGCGACGCCCCCTACGACGACTTCCTCGACGCGTGGGACGCGTCAGCGTTCGACCCGGCCGAGCTCCTCGCGCTCGTGAAGAGCACCGGGGCCGGCTACTTCGTGCCGACCACCAAGCACCACGACGGCGTGACCCTGTGGGACGCCCCCGGCACCGGCGACCGCAACACGGTCGCGCGCGGCCCGCGCCGCGACCTCGTCGCCGCGTTCGAGCGCGCGACGAGGGAAGCGGGCCTGCGGTTCGGCGTCTACTACTCCGGCGGCCTGGACTGGCACGTCTCGCAGCTGCCGCCGATCACCGCGGAGGGCGACGCCTTCGTCCGGCCCGTGGATGCCGGCTACGCCGAGTACGCGCACGCGCAGGTCGCCGACCTCATCGACCGGTACGCGCCCGACGTCCTCTGGAACGACATCGACTGGCCGGACGCGGGCAAGCCCTCCGGGCCGTTCAGCGCCGAGTCGCTGTTCGAGCGCTTCTACGCCGCCAACCCGGAGGGCGTGACGAACGACCGCTGGGGCGCAACGCACTGGGACTACCGGACGAGCGAGTACCAGCAGGACACCGAGGTCGAGCGCTCGGGGGCGTGGGAGAACTGCCGCGGGATCGGCTACTCGTTCGGCTACAACAGCCTCGAGGACGAGTCGCACCTGCTGAGCGGCCCCGCCGCGGTGACGACGTTCGTCGACATCGTCTCGCGCGGCGGCAACCTGCTGCTCAACATCGGGCTCACCGCGAGCGGGACGGTCCCGGAGCTGCAGCGCAGGACGCTGGAGCACCTGGCCGCCTGGAACGCGGTCAACGGGGACGCCGTGTTCGGCTCGACGCCGCTCGACACCGCGATCGCCGGGCCGTCGGAGACGCCGTGGCTGCGCTGGACGCGCACCGGCGAGACCGCGAACGCGTTCGTGGACGCGGCCGGCGAGGTGCGCCTCCCGGCCTCGGCCGCGGTGGATGCGGCGAGCGCCCGGCTTGCCGACGGCAACCCGGTCGCCGCGACCCGCGACGGGGATGCGATCGTGCTGACCCTGCCGCGGCCGGAGCTCGCCGGGCCGACGCTGGTCCGGTTCGGGCTGCGGGGCTGAGATGACGGTCGACGCGCACCTGCACCTCTGGGACCTGGACGCTGTCGCCTACCCGTGGCTGACCAACGACCTCGCCCCGATCAACCGCACGTTCGGCTTCGCCGAGGCGCGGCCGCAGCTGGAGCGGGCGGGCGTCGACCGGGTCGTGCTGGTGCAGGCCGCGAACTCGGCGGCGGACTCCTCCGCCATGTTCGCCGTCGACTCCCCGCTGGTCGCGGGCGTCGTCGCCTGGGTCGACCTGCTGGATCCGGACGCGGCCGCCCGGCAGCTGGAGGACTGGAGCGCGCATCCCGCGTTCGTGGGCGTCCGGCACCTCATCCACGACGAGCCGGATCCCGACTGGCTGGGCCGCCCGGCCGTGCGCACCTCGCTCGCGCTGCTCGCGGAGCGCGGGCTCGCGTACGACGTGATCGGCGTGCTCCCCCGGCACCTCGAGCACGCGGTCGCCCTGGCCGACGCGCTGCCGGACCTGCGGCTCGTGATCGACCACCTGGGAACGCCGCCGGTCGGCGCGGACGGCGAGGAGCCGTGGGCCGGCTGGATGCGCGCGCTGGCCGAGCGGGACAACGTGTGGGTCAAGCTGTCCGGGCTGACGACGCTCGGTGGCGGCGCGGACGCCGCGCGGTTGCGCCCGTACGTCGACCGGGCCCTGGACGCGTTCGGCCCGGCGCGGCTGCTCTACGGCGGCGACTGGCCGGTCTCGACGCTCGCGGGCGACTACGCGCACACGCACGCGGTGGCGCGCGAGCTGATCGCGGGGCTGTCCCCGGCCGAGCAGCACGACATCCTCACCGCCTCCGCCGAGCGCGCGTACCGCCTCCCCGCGCGCTGACCGACCCCGTTCGGTACGTTCCCTCCCTGCTCGACCAGGGACGGACGTACCGGGCGGGGACGGCCTGGGGGCGCGACGGGAACGAGCGGCGGGCCGCGAGGACGATGACGAGGCCGGCCAGCACGAGGGCGGCGCCGACGAACGGCAGGACGCCGAGGCCCGGCCCGCCCAAGACGCCGGCGCCGATGGCCGCGCCCGCGCCGATCCCGATGTTCGCGGTCGCGTTGATCAGGGCGCCCGTCGCCTCCGGCGACGCGCCGCGCGCGCGAATGGCCGCGGTCTGGAACACGGACGCCATGCCGCCGAAGCCGGCGCCCCAGAGCACGGCCGCCAGCAGCATCCCGGGCAGCGCGGGGAACGCGAGGCCCACCGCGATCAGGCCCGCGGTCACCGCGACCAGCAGCGTCAGCACCGCCGCGCGCGGGCGCCGGTCGAGCGTGACCGCCGCGAACCAGGTGCCGAGCATCCCCACCGCTCCCATGCCGAGCAGCACGGGGCCGACCCCGGCCTCGGGGAGGCCCCCGGCCAGCAGCAGCACCGAGACGAACGTGTAGACGGTGAAGTGGCCGAGGTAGACGACGGTGTTGGCGGTGGACACGACACCGAGGCGCACCCGGCGGGCGCCCGCCCCCTCGCCGAGGTGCGCGCTGCCGCCGCCCGGCACGGCCGGCAGCAGCAGGGCGACGACGCCGAGCGTGACCGCGCAGACCGCCGCCAGCACGCCGAACGCGGCGCGCCAGCCGAGCGCGGTGCCGAGGGACGTGGAGAGCGGGACGCCGAGCACGAACCCCGCCGCCGCGCCGGCGGTGACCAGCGCGAGCGCCCTGCCGGTGTGCTCCGGCCGGACCAGACGGGAGGCGTAGCCGATGCTCACCGAGAAGAACAGCGCGTGCGCGATGCCGCCGAACGCCCGGCCGGCCGCGAGCACCGCGAAGTTCGGCGCGACGGCGACGACCACGTTGCTCAGCGTGTACGCCACGAGCGTCGACTCCAGCAGTCCCTTGCGCGGGAGCCGGGACGTCCAGACGGTCAGCGGGACCGCGAGCACCGCGACCATGAACGCGTACACCGTCACCAACAGTCCGGTGACGGAGTCCGAGACGCCGATCTCGCGCCCGATCGCCGGGAGCAGGCCGACGGGCAGCATCTCGGTCGTGACGGCGAGGAAGGTCGCGACGGTCAGCGCGACGATGCCGCCGGTGGCCTCGCGGACGGTTCCTGGGCGGTAGGCCTGAGCGACGGGCATGCGGTCGATGCTACGCGCCGGCGCCCGGTGGGCTAGACCACGAGCGACCGGATGGCCGCCGCCGCCGCTCCCCTGGCCCAGTCCTCGAACGTGTGCGGGCGCACCACGATGCGGGCGCGGTCCGCGGAGGCGAACACGTGCTCCGCGTAGGACGCGCGCAGCGCCTCCTCGAGCAGGTCGAAGTTCGCGACCCCCTCGCCGCCGATGATGACGAGCTCGGGGCCGACCATGTTGACGAGGCTGGCGATGGCGGCGCCGATGACCTTCCCGGCCTCGGCGAAGGCGAGCACCGCCTGCTCGTCGCCCGCCCTGGCCAGCTCGACCGCCTCGTCGATCGCGACGGGACGCCCGTGCCCGGCCGACACCGATGCGACGATCGCGTTCGTCGCGGCGACCGCCTCCACGCATCCGCGCCTCCCGCACGCGCAGACACGGTCGGGCGAGGTCAGCGGCAGGTGCCCGATCTCGCCGGCGACGCCGTACGCGCCCTCCACCACCTCCCCGTTCAGGTGGAGGCCGCTGCCGATTCCGCGGCCGATCGTCACGATCGCGAACGAGCTGGTGCCGAGGCCGACGCCGAACCAGTGCTCGCCGATGGTCAGCGCGCGGACGTCGTTCTCGACGACGACCTCCGCCTCCAGCCGTTCGCTCAGCGCCGCGCCGAGCTCGACGCCGCGCCAGCCCATCTGGGCGGAGTCGCGGACGACGCCGGTCTCCGTGTCCACGTCGCCGGAGACCGCGACGCCGATGCAGGCCAGCCGCGAGCGCAGCCCGCCCAGCTCCGCGCGCAGCCGCGAGCAGAGCTCGACGATCGCGTCGGTGACGGCGACCGGATCGTGCGAGGTCAGCGGGAGCCGGTCGGAGCGGATGATGCGGGTGGTGAGATCCGTCGCGACGCCGATCAGCTCGTCCGCGTTCACCTTCACGCCGAGCGCGACGACGGCGTCGGGCACCAGCGCGACCGGGCTCACCGGCCGCCCCGGCAGGCCGGTCAGCGTCGGGTCGCGCGAGTCGTCCACCAGCCCGGCCGCGACCAGCGGCGCCACCGCCTTGGTGACGGCGGCCTGGGACAGGCCGGTCAGCCGGGCGACGTCGATCCTGCTGATCGGGCTGCGCGTGAGGATGGTCGTGAAGACCCTGGTTGCCGCGTCGGACGACGATCCGAGCAGCGCGGTGCGCGCCCGCGTCTCGTCGTTCATCTCGTTCCCTCTCGTGTCGGAATCCGGCGGCGTGCGAGGCCTGTGACCTCGTCCGCCGCCGGTCGTTCTGCTACTGCTTGGCGAGGATCTCCTTGGACTTCGCCTGCGCGGTCTTCAGGAAGGACGACGTGGTGTCCCCATTGAAGAATGCCTCAAACATCGGCTGCAGTGTGTCCGTGAGCTCCTGGCCGTTCGCGGTCGGCGGCGCCGGGTACAGCTCGCCGTTCTTGAGCGCGTCGACGAAGCTGGAGATGTCGACGCCCTCCGCCTTCTGCGCCTCGACGGTCGACTGCAGCGCCGACGCGATGGACGGCAGGAACGTCGCGGTCTTGCCTGCGAGCGTCTGGCACTCGACCGACCCCATGTAGGAGACCCACTTCCAGGTCTGGTCGACGTGCTTGGTTCCGACGAAGATGTTGTTCGCGTTGGAGTTGCTGATCATCCCGCGCCCGTCCGGGCCCTTCACCGTCGGCGCGATGCCGACCTTCAGGCCGGGCACCTTGGTGATCGTCGTCGCGTTCCAGGTGCCGTCCTGCGCCATCGCCACCTGGCCCGCGCCCATCTGCTCGGAGGAGGAGACGGTGAACTGGCCGAACTTCGGCATCAGGCCGCGGTCGCCGAGACCCCGGATGTAGTCGAGCGTCTTCGCGAGCCGCGGGTCGTCGAACGGCAGCTGCTTCGGCCAGGCCTTCACGTCGCCGCCGAGCTTCCAGCCGAGCGTCGTCACGAACGGGTTCCACGACGTCTGGCCGTTGAAGTCGCCCGCCGCGAGCGTCCCGATGCCGTAGGTCTTCACGTTGTTCTTGTCGAAGCCGGGCTCGTCGCCGCGCTTGCCGTTCTTGTCGACGGTCAGGTGCGCGACGATCTTGTCGAACGTCCCTCCGTCGTCCGGGTTCCAGGTCATGTCCTTGATGTCGGCGTCGGTGTAGCCGGCCGCCTTGACCATGTCCTCGTTGAAGTAGATGGCGGCGCCCGCCCAGTCCAGCGGGATGCCGTACTGCTTGCCGTCCGTGTACTTCCACGAGTCGACGCCGATGTTGAACTTCTTCAGGTCGAAGTCGGTCTTCTTGATCAGGTCGTCGAGCGGCATGATCTGCTTCTGGCCCGCGTACTGGCCGAGCAGCGGGACGCTGTTCTGGAACGCGTCGGGCGCGCTGCCGGAGACGAACCCGGCGGTGAGCTTCGTGAAGTAGTCGGTCACGTTGTACTGCGAGATCTTGACCGTGATGTCCGGGTTCTCCTTCTCGAACCCGGGGATGCACAGTTTGTAGTTGGCCGCCTGGTGGTCGTCCCACGTCCACCAGTTGACGGTGACCTTCTCGCCGGACGCGTTGTCCGACGAGCAGGCCGCGAGGCCGAGGGCCGCCAGTCCCGCGGCGGCGATGCCTGCGATGATGCGGAGCTTCTTCATGAGTTCCTCACTGTGATTGCCCGGACACCGTCATCGGTGTCGGGAGGGGGTGTTGTGGTGGGTTCGTGACGACGGCCGACCCGGTCGCGGGCAGGAGCACGTCGAAATCGGTGTCGCCGGTGCGGACGCGGACGGTCCGCTCGGCGGCGTGCGGGTTGTGCAGGACCGCCTGCTCGAGCAGGCCGCCCGACCAGCGCAGGTCCACGAACAGGCCGCCGCGGGCGCCGAGCCCGTCGACGCGGCCGTCGGGCCAGGCGCCCGGAAGCGCGGGCAGCAGGTGGAGAATCCCGGCGTGGCTCTGCAGCAGCAGCTCCGCGATCGCGGCGGGGAAGCCGAGGTTCCCGTCGATCTGGAACGGCGGGTGCGTGCTGAACAGGTTCGGCAGCAGGCCGCCCCACTCCGAGCCGTCGACCGGGCCGTGCCGCAGTGCGTCGCCGCGGTAGGGCGTGAGCGCCTGGCGCAGCAGGTCGTGCGCCTGGTCGCCGTCGCCGAGGCGGGCGCGCAGTGCGATCTTCCACGCCCACGACCAGCCCATCGCGCCGGGGCCGCGTGCGTCGAGGAACCGTCGTGCGGCCTCCGCCTGGTCGGGGGTGCCCTCCGGCGTCGTCAGGTCCAGCGGGTAGAGCCCGACGAGCGGAGACAGGTGCCGGTGCGCCGGCTCGTGCTCCTCCACCTCGGCCGACCACTCCAGGGTACGGCCGTCCCTCCCGATCCCCGGCGCGGGGATGCGGGCGAGCGCCCCGGCGAGCTCCGCGCGGAACGGGCCGCCGGCGTCCTCGATGCCCAGCGCGTCCATCGCCTGCAGCGTCCTGGCCAGGAGCGCCCTGATCAGCTCGCGGTCGGACGTCGCGGTGAGGCCGAGGGCGCGGGGGACGCCGTCCGCGTCGCGGTACATGTTCTCCGGCGAGGTCGACGGCGCCAGGTACGCGACGCCCTCGGCGTCGACCTGCAGCCAGTCCAGGCAGAACTCGGCGGCACCGCGCAGCAGCGGCCAGATCCGGTCGCGGAGCAGGACGGTGTCACCGGTGAACGCGTACTGATCCCAGAGCGAGTGGCACAGCCACACGCCTCCCATCATCCAGATCGCCCAGCTCGGCGCACCGCGGCCCATGCCGACCGGCAGGCTCCAGCCCCACAGGTCGCTGTTGTGGTGGGCCACCCAGCCGCGCGTGCCGTACAGCTCGCGTGCGACGTCGGCGCCCGTGCGCGCGATGCGCTCGACCAGGGCGATCTGCGGTTCCGCGGCGTCCACCATCCCGAGCGGTCCCGCCGCCCAGTAGTTCATCTGCGTGTTGATGTTGATCGTGTAGTTGGACGACCAGGCCGGCCGCGTCTCGCCGTTCCAGATCCCCTGCAGGTTCGCGGCGGGCGCCCCGTGGCGCGAGCTGGAGGCGAGCAAGTAGCGCCCGTACTCGGCCGCGATCGTCGCGCGCAGCGCGTCGTCGTCGCCGTCGAGCACGTCCGCCTCGACGTCCCAGCGGCCTTCGCGCCGGCCGCCGATCGCGAACCGCGCCGCCGGGCGGCGCGCGGCGTCGCCCGTCTCCGGGAACGCTCCGTCGCCGATGGCGCCGGACGCGCGGTCCCTGGCACGGTTCCGGATCGCCTCGTGGGAGGCGGTCCGCCACTCGTCGCCGGCGCCGGCCCACCACGACTCAGCGCGTGTCGACGACGAGAGGGCGATCAGCAGCCGGCCGGCGCCGCGGACGATCAGGGCGTCGCCCTCGGTCTCCGCCGCGCCGTCGCTCCGCACCGCGATGGCCGCGGCGGCGAAGCCGTCGTACCGGTCGTCGCCCTGCTCCGCGTAGCGCAGCGCGGGGACCACCGATGGTTCGTGGAGCGGCGCCCCGTCGACCGGGACGGACACATCGAGCACGATGCCGTCGCCGTCGGAGCGCCTGCCCGTCTCGCGCAGCGGCGTCGTCAGCAGCAGCCGCAGCTCCGGCAGCGGGCGATCGGACACGATCGAGACCAGCAGGACGCCGTCGACGACGGCGGACGAGCGCACGACGTGCGCGCCGCCGGCCTCCAGCCGCTCCTCGACGACGGCGCGGTCCAGGTCGAGCACGCGGGCGGGCTCGCCGTCGGCGGTCCTCGCGCCCGGCAGCTCGACGGCGAGGTCCACGAACGGCAGGAACTCCTGGCTGTAGCGTCCCTCGAACGTCAGCAGCAGGCGCTCCGCCGCATCCAGGTCGCCGGACGCGAGCGCCTCGCGCGCCTCGCGCAGCCGCTCGGGGCCGGCGCCGCCGGCGACGACGCGGGCCAGCTCTTCTGCGGGGATGTCCGGGGTCCCCGACCACACCGTCGCGTCGTTCACCCGGTAGCGTCCGCCGGCGCCGCCGAAGACCATCGCGCCGAGCCGGTCGTCGCCGATCGGCACGGCCTCCTCCCAGTGCTCGGCCGGCGTCCGCCAGGCGAGCTGCAGCGTCCGCGCGCTCATTTCAGCCCCGAGAAGCCGATCGAGTTCACGATGCGCTTGCCGAAGACCATGAACAGGATGAGCATCGGCAGCGCGGCGACGAGGGTCGCTGCCATCAGGCCCGCCCAGTCCGGCATCGTCTGCGGGGAGGATTGCTTGAAGACGGCGAGCCCGAGCGTGAGCGGCTGGACGCTGGAGTCCGTCGTCACCAGCAGCGGCCAGAAGTAGTCGTTCCAGACCCCGATGAAGCCGAGGATGGACAGCGTGATGATGGGCCCGCTCGTCATCGGGATGGTGAGCCGGAACAGGATGCGGAGCTTGCCTGCGCCGTCGAGGAGCGCAGCCTCCTCGATCTCGGTCGAGAGGCCGAGCATGAACTGGCGCAGGAAGAAGATGTTGAACGCCGAGAACAGTGCGCCGGGCAGGATCATCCCGGCGAACGTGTTGAGCAGGCCGAGCTCCTTGATCAGCACGAAGTTCGGCAGCAGCGTGAGGATGCCGGGCACCATGAGCGCGGCGAGGAAGAGCGAGAACACCAGCTCGCGGCCGCGCCACTGCAGCCGGGCGAAGGCGTACGCGGCGATCAGCGAGAAGAACACGATCAGCACGGTGGAGAGCGTCGCGTAGACGACCGAGTTGACCAGGTAGTGCAGGATCTGCACCGTCGCCCCGGAGCCACCCTGGGCGATCGCCTCCTGCGCGTCCTCCAGCCCCAGCACCCGCAGGAACGGGCCGAACGTGAAGCCGACCGGCAGCGGGGAGGACGGGTTCGCGATCATCGCGTAGTTGTTCGAGAGCGCCGAGCGGAGCATCCAGTAGAACGGGAAGATCGTGATCAGCACGATGATCGCGAGGTAGACCCAGGCGATGGTGCGGCCGACCGTCGGGCGGCGGCGGCTCCGGCGGGCCGGAGCGGGGCGGGGGCGGTCAGCGACGGGCCCGGCGGGGGCGGCGGGCGCGGGGTGCGGCGTCGTTGCGGTGGTCATGCGTTGTCCGATTCGCTCGCGCGCAGCAGTCTCATCTGCACGAAGGTGATCACGATCAGGATGGCGAAGAGCGCGAGCGACATCGCCGACGCGTAGCCGAAGTCGAACTGGCCGAAGGCCTTCTGGTAGATGTACATCTGCAGCACGTTCGACGCGTGCGCCGGGCCGCCCTTGGTGGCGACGGAGACGATGTCGAAGACCTGGAACGCGCCGATCACGTTGAGCACGACGACGAGCGCGAGGATCGGGCGCAGCAGCGGGAGGGTCAGCCGGAAGAACATCTTCGGCTCGCTCGCCCCGTCGATCCTGCCCGCCTCGTAGATGGACGGCGGGATGGTCTGCAGCCCGGCGAAGATGATGATCGAGGTGTAGCCCATGTTCTTCCACACGTGGATGAGCGCGAGCGACGGGATCGCCCACTCGCGCGAGGTGAGGAACCGGATGCCGTCGCCGCCGAGCGCGTGCACCAGCTGATTGACGATGCCGAGTTGCGCGTCCAGCATCCAGGACCAGACGGTCGCGGCGACGACGCCGGAGATGAGGAACGGCAGGATGATCAGCCCGCGCAGGACCGTGGATTTCGTCACCCGGTGCAGCACGGCGGCCGTCATGAGGGAGACGACGAGGGTGAGCGCGACGGCGATGAGCACGAAGTAGACCGTGATGCCGAGGGACTGCCAGAAGGTGTCGTCCTGGAACAGCTCGACGAAGTTCTGGACGCCGATCCAGGTGGGCGAGCTCAGCAGCCGGTAGTCGGTGAAGCTCAGGTAGACGCCGCGCAGCGTCGGGTAGAGCGCGAACACCAGGAAGCCGATCATCGCCGGCGCGACGAGGATCCAGGCCAGTCTCGCGTCGCCGCGGTGGGACGGTGCGAAGGCGTTGACCTGGCGCCGGGAGCGACGCCGCTGCGCGCGTCCGGACGGCGCCGGCGGCTCGATCGCGGTGGGGACGTTGGAGATCGTCATTGGTCTTCCTTCTCGGACCCGACACATCGTCGGGCGGGGGATCCGGGGTTGCAGAACTCACAGTAGGCATGGTTAATTGACACTGTCAAGTAACCCCCCTTCGGTAGGAGTCCCTCCATGCTCGACGGCTACGGCGCCGTTCTCGCCCTGCGCGCGGCGGGCGCATCCCTCGTCATCGACACGGCGGGACGGGTGCCGCGCGTTCTGCACTGGGGCGCCGATCTCGGGCCGCTCGACGCGGCAGCCGCCGACGCGCTGCGTGCCACGGCCGGCCCGGCCGTGCTCAACAACTCCCCGGACGTGCCGCGCACCTTCAGCCTGTGGCCGACCGAGTTCGAGGGCTGGGCGGGGACGCCGGCGCAGGAGGGGCACGCGGCGGGCACCGCGACGACGCCGCGCCCGGAGACCACCGCGGTTCGCCACCGCCCGGCGGGCCGGGACGGCGAGAACGGCGGCACCATCGAGATCGACCTCGCCGACGAGATCACCGCGATCCGCTCCACGATGGTGCTCGCGATGGACCGGTTCGGCGTGCTCTCGGTGGACATCGCCCTGCAGCGCGACGCCTCCCTGGCGGCAGACGGCGCTCCGATCCCGTACACGCTGGACGCCCTGCGGGTGCTGCTGCCGGTGCCGGAGCGGGCGACCGACATCCTCGACTTCACGGGAAAGTGGTGCCGGGAGCGCGCGCCGCAGCGCGGGCCGGTCTTCTTCGGCAGCCACGTGCGCCGCGCGCGCCGCGGCAAGCCGGGCCACGACGCGCCGTTCCTGGTGGTCGCGGGAACCGCCGACCTCGGCTTCCGGCGCGGCGAGGCGTGGGCGACGCATCTGGCCTGGAGCGGCGACGCCGAATACGTCGTCGAGCGGCTGACCGAGGGCGCCGGTCCGTTCTCCGCCACGATCGGCGCGGGAGAGGGCCTGCGTCCCGGCGAGATCGTCCTCGCCGACGGCGAGCGCTACGTCGCCCCCACCGCGCTGTTCGTCTGGTCGGCCGAGGGCCTGGACGGACTCGCCGCCCGGCTGCACCGCCGGCTCCGCGCGCGGCCGGCGCATCCGTCGACCCCGCGCCCGCTCACGCTCAACTCCTGGGAGGCGGTCTACTTCGACCACGACCTCGACCGGCTCACCGCCCTGGTCGAGCGGGCCGCCCGGGTCGGCGTCGAGCGCGTCGTGCTCGACGACGGCTGGTTCCACGGGCGCAGGGAGGCGAACGCCGGCCTCGGCGACTGGTTCGTCGACCGCTCCGTCTGGCCGGACGGCCTCGGCCCGCTCGTGCAGCTGGTGCGCGGGCACGGGATGCAGTTCGGCATCTGGTTCGAGCCGGAGATGGTCAACCTCGACTCCGACCTGGCCCGCGCGCACCCGGACTGGGTGCTCGGGCCGCGCGACGCCCTCGGCGCGACGGCGCGCGACCAGTACGTCCTCGACCTCACCCGGCCGGACGCCTACGAGCACGTGCTCGCGAGGATCAGCGCCATCGTCGACGAGTACGCCGTCGACTACATCAAGTGGGACCACAACCGCGACCTGTCGGAACCGGTGAGCGGCGCCGCCGGCATCGACCGGCCGGCGGTGCACGAGCAGACGCTCGCGCTGTACCGGATGCTCGACACCCTGCGGCGGCGGCACCCCGGGCTGGAGATCGAGACGTGCTCCGGCGGTGGCGGCCGAGTGGACCTCGGGATCCTCGACAGGACGGACCGGGTCTGGGCCTCCGACTGCAACGACCCGGTCGAGCGCCTGCAGATCGAGCGCTGGACGCGCATGCTGGTGCCCCCGGAGCTCATCGGGTCGCACCTGGGCGCTGAGCGGTCGCACACCACGTCGCGCCGCACCGACCTCTCCTACCGCCTCATCGTCGCGCTCACCGCGCACGCCGGCATCGAGTGGGACCTGCAGGAGGCCGACGAGGACGAGCTCGAGCGCATCGCGCGCTGGGGAGCGGCGTATCGCGAGCTGCGCGGGCTCATCCACACCGGGACGGTCGTCAACGCCGACCTCGCGGACGACGCGACGGTGCTGACCGGGATCGTCGCGACCGACGGCGGGCGGGCGCTGTTCACCTGGGCGCGGCTGGCGACCTCCGCCGCCGGACAGTCCGGCCGCGTGCGCTTCCCCGGCCTCGACACCGCCGCGCGCTACGCGGTGCGCATCCGCGAGGACGTCGGCGAGGCCTCCCGGCACCAGAGCGCCGACCCGTCCTGGGTCACCGGCGCGCTGCGCCCGGACGGGATCGAGCTGCCGGGCTCCGTGCTCGCCGGAGCGGGCGTCCCGATGCCGACGCTCAACCCCCAGCAGGCCATGCTCTTCGACCTGGTCCGGCTGCCGTGACGCGGCCGGCGCCCCGCGGACATCTCCGCGCCCTGGACGGCCCACCGCAATAACCGCTCCCGCGCACCGACGCGCCCGAGCGCTTCAGAGAGGAAGACGCATGACACGCCAGACACGCGCGCGACGGGGACTCGCCGCCCTGCTCGCCACGATCGCAGCCGTGGGGATGGCGGCCGCCGCCGCGGTCCCCGCCGGCGCGACGCCGACGCCCACCGCGACCGCCTCCCCCGCCGCCTCCGCGACGCCCCCGACGCCCGCGGCTGCGGCGACCACCGCGGCCGCACCGGACGCGTGGGCGGCGAAGCCGTACATGGGCTGGAGCAGCTACAGCATGCAGGTCTACTCGGGGAACCCGAAGTGGATCACCGCCGACCAGCTTCTCGCCCAGTCCGATGCGATGCACGCGAAGCTCCAGAAGGCCGGCTACGACTACATCAACGTCGACTCCGGCTGGACCGACCACGTCGACGGCAACGGCCGGCCTGCGCCAAGCGCCGAGCTGTACCCGCAGGGCCTGCAGAAGGTCATCGACCACGTGCACGCGAACGGCCAGAAGTTCGGCCTCTACCTCATCCCCGGCATCTCCCCCGCCGTGTACGAGAAGGCCTACCCGATCGCGAACGCTCCCGGCTGCACCACCCACGACATCGTCAAGCAGCCCCTGCAGCAGGCCGACTACTGGAAGATCGGCTACCGCATCGACTTCGGCAACCCGTGCGCGCAGAAGTACGTCGACTCCGTCGTCGACCAGCTGGCAGCGTGGGGCGTGAACTTCCTGAAGTTCGACAGCGTCACGCCGGGCTCCGGGGTCAGCGACCTGTCGCTCGACGCGCGCGACGACGTCGCCGCCTGGTCGAAGGCTCTGAAGAGCAAGGGCATCTGGTTCGAGCTGTCGTGGGCGCTCGACATCGACTACGCGGACACCTGGAAGCAGTACGCGAACGGCTGGCGCGTGGAGTGGGACGTCGAGTGCTACTGCGCCGGCGTCGCGCTGACCCAGTGGGACAACATCGCGCGGCTGTTCCCGCGCGCCGCCGACTGGTGGCGGCACGCCGGCCCCGGCGGCTGGAACGACTTCGACTCGCTCGACGTGGGGAACGGCACGATGGACGGCCTGACCCGCGACGAGCGCAGGACTGCGACGACGCTCTGGGCCATCTCCGCCGCCCCGATGTACGTCGGCAACGACCTGACGAAGCTGGACGCGTACGGGATCGACCTGCTCACCAATCGCGAGGTGGTCGCCGTGAACCAGGCGGGCACGCCGGCGCAGCCGGTCTCCACCGCGACGGACAAGCAGGTCTGGTACGCGCCGAACGCGGACGGCAGCTTCACGGTCGCGCTCTTCAACCTCGGCCGCACCGACGCGGACGTCACGGCGAAGTGGTCGGACATCGGCCTGAAGGGCGCCGCGAGCGTGCGCGACCTGTGGGCGGGCACGGACCTCGGCACCTTCGCGTCGTCGTTCACCGGCAGCACCATCCCGATCCACGGCGTCCGCCTGCTGAAGGTGACCCCGCAGAAGGGGACGACGGTCTCGCTCAACGACGACGCGCAGCGCGTCCAGTACGAGGGCGCGTGGACCCGCAACGACGGCCGCGAGGTCGCGGCGACCACCCAGCCGCTGCAGGTGGCGGTGGGCGACTCGTCCGCCGGCGCCGTCCCCGCACCGCCGGCCTCCGGCCGGATCGTCGCCGTCAACGACGACGATCCCGGCATCGCCTACAGCGGCAGCTGGGGTCAGAGCGGCTCGCGCGGCCTGGGCGACTACAAGGACGACGTGCACTACGCCGAGGCGGACGGCGCGTCGTTCCAGTACACCTTCACCGGCACCGGGATCGACTACGTCACCGAGCTCGACACGTCGCAGGGCGACGTCGACGTGTACCTCGACGGCGTCTTCCAGAAGACCGTGAGCACCGGCCGCGACGCCGGCCAGCCGCGCCAGTCGCAGCAGGTCGCCTGGAGCGCGACCGGTCTGCCCGACGGCTCGCACACCCTGCGCGTCGTCAAGAAGTCCGGCGGGTTCATGCTGCTGGACAAGCTGGATGTGACGCTCTCGTCGCTGCTGGACCCGGACACGGCCGTGTTCGACAAGGCGAAGCCCGCCGACGTCTCGGTGACCCTGCGGCGCGACGGCGGCGAGCTCGCCGGGATCAGCCGCGACGGAGCCGACCTGACGGAGGGCACCGACTACACCGTCTCCGGGACCACGGCGACCATCCGCTCGGCGTACCTCGCCGGTCTCCCGGACGGCACGGCCTCGCTCGGCTTCCGGTTCCGCGGCGACGCCCACGACGACGTCCACGCGACGACGGCCGACGGGGCGACGGTGAGCCTGTCCTTCCGCGGCACCGGGGTCGCCTGGATCGGCGCGACCGCCCCCGACCAGGGCACGGCCGCCGTGTACGTGGACGGGAAGCTCGTCAGGACGGTCGACACGCACTCGGACGCCCGGCGCACCGGCCGGACGCTGTTCAGCGTGGACGGGCTGCGCGACGGCGACCACCGCATCACCGTCACGAAGGTGTCGGGCGACGTGCTGC
The DNA here is from genome assembly GCF_051955155.1 of Leifsonia sp. NCBI lineage: Bacteria > Bacillati > Actinomycetota > Actinomycetes > Micrococcales > Microbacteriaceae > Leifsonia > Leifsonia sp. Next base: position 6,765 of record NZ_JBQCGZ010000052.1, on the reverse strand, counting down.
GCACCGACCTCTTCCGCTACACCGTGAAGAAGAAGTAAGGAGAGAGCATGACCAGCCTCGCCCGATCGGGCGGCGTCGCCCGTCCGCGGTTCCCCGCCCTGCTCGGCACCGATCCGCTGCCGACGCCGGACGACTACCGCGCGTACTGGGAGGACGCGCTCGATCGGGCGCGGCGCCGGCCGCTGGCCGTCTCCGTCGCGCCGGTGGACACCGGTCTGACCGAGATCGAGGTATTCGACGTCTCGTTCTCCGGCTACGACGGCCGCAGGGTCACCGGCTGGCTGCGGCTGCCGCGGCGCCGCGACCGGCCGCTTGGCGCGGTCGTCCACGCCAACGGCTACGGTGCGGGGCGGCTCTCGCCGATCGACGACCTCACCTGGTCCGCCGCGGGCCACGCGCACCTCCTGGTGAACACCCACGGCCAGGGCGGCGGTTCCACCGGCCACCTGCTGGAGGGCGTCGACGACCCGCAGACCGCGTACTACCGGGGCGTCCTGGTGGACGCGGCCCGTGCAGTGGAGGCGGTCAGAAGTCTGGACGAGGTGGACCCGTCCCGCGTCGCGGCGATCGGCAACAGCCAGGGCGGCGGGATCGCGCTCGGCGTCGGCGCGCTCGTCCCCGACCTCGCCGGCGTGCTCGCGCAGGCCCCGTTCCTCACCGCGGCTCCGATCGCTCTGCAGCACGCCGCGCAGGGGCCGTGGACGGAGCTGCGCGCCTACCTGGCCGAGCACCCGGATCGGGCGGCCGCCGTCGCACGGACCCTGGCGTACGTGGACGGTGTCACCTCCGTGCGGCACGCGAGCGCACCCGGCTGGATCTCCGCGGGAGGCGCCGACGACATCTGCCCGCCGGAGACCGCGCGGGCGGCAGCGGCCGCCTACGCGGCGCCGGTGGTCTTCCGGGAGTGGCCGGACGCCGGCCACGAGGCGGGCGGGACCGCCGACCGGGCCGCGGCACTCGGCGTCCTCGGCTCCCTTCTGTGAGGCTCAGGCGAGCGCCGTCTCCAGGAGCGTCTGCACCAGCGCCGGGTACGGCATCCCCTCGGCGGCGAACATCCGCGGGAACTGGGAGCGGCTGGTGAAGCCGGGGAACGTGTTCACTTCATTGAGGACGGTGCCGGCGTCGGTGACGAAGAAGTCGACGCGCGCGAGACCGGAGCAGCCGAGTGCGCGGAACATCGTGCGCGCGTGCTCCTGCAGCGTGCTCGTCAGGGCGGCGGGGAGGTCGGCGGGGAGCGCGAAGGACGGCTCCCTGCCGTACTTGGCGTCGGTGTCGAACACCTCGTCGTCCGCCTTGACGATCTCCAGCGGCGCCGAGCAGCGCAGCGTCCCGTCCGGCAGCTCCAGCACGCCGACGTCGATCTCGCGCCCGCGGACCATCGCCTCGACGAGCACGCGGTCGTCGCCGTCGAGCGCGGCGGCGACCGCGGACCGGAGGCGGTCCCGGTCCGTCGCGACCGCGAGCCCGTGACTGGAGCCTCCGCTGTTCGGCTTCACGACGGCGGGCAGCGGGACCGTGCCGAGCCGCGGATCGGTGGGCGAGGTCACCACGATCCCGGGGGCGACGGCGACGCCGGCGTCCGCCGCGACCAGCTTCGTCACGCGCTTGTCCATCCCGAGCGCTCCCGCGCCGACGCCGGAGCCGACGTACGGCACGCCGGCGAGCTCGAGCAGCCCGGCCGCCGCACCGTCCTCGCCGAGCGCGCCGTGGAAGGCCGGCACCACGACATCGGCCGCGGCGAGCGCGGACGCGAGCCCGCCGAAGCCGGCTCGGGACCCGTCAGGGGCCGTCCACGACCCGTCCCGCTCCTGCACGAACAGCAGGACGCGCCAGCGCTCCGCGTCGACGGCGCCCGCGATGTCGCGCGCCGAGGCGAGCGACACCTCGTGCTCGCTGCTGGTCCCGCCGCCGAGCACGACGACCGTGCGCGCGGCGCTCACGCTCCGCCCTCCACCGTGCGCAGCGCCCGGCCGGCGGTGCCGACCGCGGTGAGGACGTCCTGCGGCACCGTCCCCGCCCAGCGCGCCCAGTCCGTCGCGGTGGGCTCCCCGAGCAGGTCGTCGCCGAGCACCACCACCTCGTCGCCGACGGCGGCGCCGCCGTCGCCCAGGTCGACGACGGTCGCGTTCATCGACACGGCGCCGACGATGCGGCGCCGCGTCCCGTTCACGCTCACGTACGCGTCGCCCGCGTGGATGCGCGGCAGGCCGTCCGCGTAGCCGAGCGGGATCAGCCCGAGCCGGGTCGGGGCGTCCGCGACCCAGGTGCCGCCGTAGCCGACCGCCGTCCCCGCCGCCGCGTCGCGCACCTCGATCAGGCTGGTGCGCAGCCGCATCGCGGGGCGCAGGCGGGTGCGGCCGGAGAGCTCCACGCCGACGAGGCCGGCGCCGATCCGCACGAGCGTGCCGCGCGTCGGCGGGTCGTTCAGTGCGGCGGAGGTGGCGGCCAGGTGCAGCCACGTCGGCCGGCAGCCCGCCGCCCGGACGATCTCGACGCCGCGACGGAACCGGAGCACCGCGGCGCGCGTCGCCGGGTGGCCGGGGACGTCTGCGTTCGCCAGGTGGCTCATCACGCCGTCGACGCGCACGGCGCCGCGCGCCTCCAGGGCCGCCGCCTCGGCGGCGAGCGCGTGCCACTCCTCGCGCGGCGCGCCGTCGCGGGCGAGGCCGGTGTCGAGCTGCAGGTGCACGGCGACGGTCGCGCGCCCGCGCGCCGCCTCCCGCAGCTGCTCCACCGAGCAGACCGCGAGCGCCGTCCCCAGCTCCGCCGCCCGCTCCCCATCGAGGCCGTCCGGGTTCATCCAGCTCAGGATGGGCGCGGTCAGCCCCGCCGTCCGCAGCTCGTCCGCCGCGTCGAGGCCGACCACCCCGAGCGACGCGGCTCCTGCGGCCAGCGCCGCGCGCGCGACCGTCACGGCGCCGTGGCCGTAGCCGTCGCTCTTCACGGCGGCGAGCATCGGGACCGGGACCCGCTCGGCGATGAGGGTCGCGTTCGCCGAGATCGCAGCGGGATCGACGGTCAGCGCGGTGCGGTGCCGATGCACCGTCCGCACCGTCATGCCGCCGTCTCCCCGGCGTCCGCAGCGTCGGGCTCGATTGGCCCGTACAGCGCGGCGGGCGCACCCACCGTCAGCGCCCAGTACCGGTCGCCGAAGCTCCAGTGCCACCACTCGGTCGGGTAGTTCACGAGACCGGCGTCGCCGAGCGCCCCGGCGAGCAGCGCGCGGTTCGCCGCCGCCTCGGCGCCGATGCCCGGCGCGTCGAAGTAGCACGCGCCGTCGCTCTGCTCCGGCGTCGCGTCGATCGGCGTGCCGAGGTCCAGCTCCCGGCCGTCCGCGTCCACCAGGGTGAGGTCGACGGCGGCGCCGGCGACGTGCGGAGCCACCTCCACCGGGGAGACGAACCGGCTGGTCAGTGTGCGCAGCTCGTCGTCGCCGATGTGCGGATGCCGCCCCCGCAGCTCCGCGCTGTACCGCTCGACGATGGCGCGCTGCGCGGCGACGGGACGGTGCCCCTCCACGACGCGCAGCGCGACACCGGACGGGAGCAGGGCGGAGGCGCGCAGCAGCCGCTCCGCCACCCCCGAGCGCACCAGGGCGCGTGCGGGGCCGAGCCGCGCGGGCAAGGCGACGAGCGGTTCCCCGGTGTCGTCGACGGGGATCGCGGAGACGCGTGGATCCGAGAGCAGTATCGTCACGTCCCCGACGCTAGGGGCGGCGGGCGGGGCCGGGCGTCCGCCTGCCGGGGGCTTCGGCACGCCGCGGGGATGACCCGGCGTCGCTCTGGAGGATGACGCCGGAGGGACCCTCCCCCGGCGCGCGTCACGGGGCTACGGTGGCGGGATGAGCCCGTCTGCGAAGTCCGAGACGTTCCTCGAGGTGGACGGCCGCGAGGTGCGCATCTCGAATCCCGGCAAGGTGGTCTTCCCCGAGCCCGGCCTCACCAAGCTCGACCTGGCGCGGTACTACGTCGCGGTCGCGGACGGCGCCCTGCGCGGGGCCGGCGGCCGGCCGATGGTGCTCAAGCGCTTCGTGAAGGGACTCGGCCAGGAGCCGTTCTTCCAGAAGCGCGTGCCGGAGGGCCACCCCGATTACATCGACACCGCCACGCTGCGCTATGCGAGCGGCACCTCGGCCGAGGAGGCCGTGCTGCGCGACGCGGCCGGGCTCGCCTGGGTGTCGAACCTCGGCTGCCTCGACCTCAACCCGCATGCCGTGCGCGCGGAGGACCTCGACCATCCCGACGAGCTGCGCGTCGACCTCGACCCGATGCCCGGCGTCGACTGGTCGCAGATCGTGGACGTCGCCTTCGTCGCGCGCGAGGTGCTGCGGGACGTGGGGCTGACCGGCTGGCCCAAGACGAGCGGGTCGCGCGGCCTGCACGTCCTCGTCCGCATCGAACCGCGCTGGGGGTTCGCCGACGTGCGGCTCGCCGCCGAGACGCTCGCCAGGGAGGTCGAGAACCGCGCGCCGGGCCTCGCGACCGCGCACTGGTGGAAGGAGGAGCGCGGCGAGAGCGTGTTCGTCGACTTCAACCAGAACGCCAAGGACCGCACGGTCGCCTCGGCGTACTCGATCCGCCCGCTGCCGGACGCCAGGGTCTCCACGCCGCTCGACTGGGACGAGGTGCGCTCCCGCCGTCCGGAGGAGTTCACCGTGCCGACCGTGCTGCAGCGGTTCGCGGATCGCGGCGACCCGCACGCGGGCATCGACGCCGAGGCGGGCTCGCTGGACGGCCTGCTCGCGCTCGCGGCCGAGCTCGGCCCGGCGGAGAAGCCGCCACGGTCGGGCGACGGCGCCGGCCGCCGGGTCTCCACGATGCCGCTCATCGAGGTCGCCCGCACCAAGACCAAGCCGGAGGCGATGGATGCGCTGGAGCGCTGGAAGGCGGCGAACCCGACCGCCGCCGCGCTGCTGCACCCCGCCGACGAGCTGGTCGACGGGATGCGCGGCTCCAGTTCGCAGTGGTACCGGGTGCGGATCAACCTCCAGCACGTCCCGGAGCCCGACCGCCCCGCCCAGGGGCAGCTGCTCGCGGACTACGACCCCTGGGCGGGCCGCTGACGCGACTGCTCCCCCGGCGCGCGCCGAGCGGCCGCGACACGCCGCCGCGCACGCGGTGACGCGGCGTGTCGCGGCGGGTCAGTAGAAGGTGACCTTCACGACCCCGTCGGCGGTGATGGAGATGTCGGCGCTGAGGTACCCCGCCTGACCGGTGAGGTTCTCCGTGCCGGCGGCTCCGAGATAGGTCGTGCCCGACATCACGGCCGAGAACTTCCCGCCGCCGATCTCGAACTTGTACAGCGAGCCCGTCTCACCGACGGTGACCTTCGGCGACTCCTCCACCGTCACGGCGACCGTCGACTGCGAGGTGGCCAACTCGCTCGGGCGGCTGAGATCGATACCGCAGTCCTCGACCTCGTAGTAGTCCGTCTTCGTGGCGCACTGCGCGTAGTGGGCGTCCAGCTGCTTCTGCACCTCGGCCACGTAGGCCGCGGACGGCGTCAGGTCGAGCTGCTCCAGTTCGTAGGCGTCCGGCGCGACGGTGAGCTTCGGGTCACCTGCGAGCTCGTAGTACTTGTTCGGCGCCTGGATGTCGTACACGCCCGGGTAGGCGGTGACGTCAGCGGACTTCGACGTGATCAGCGCGTCCGCGCCGGCGACGCGGAAGCCCGGCAGGGCCGAGGACACGTACGGCAGCTGGTAGGTCAGACCACGGCTGACGTACCAGCCCTTCTCGTCCTTCTCCAGCTCGAAGGTGCCGCGGTAGGACTTGCCTGCGAGCTTGTACGCGACCGCCACCTGCGTGAGGTCGGAGCTGGGGCTCTTCTGGACACTGGTGAGCTTCGGGGAGGAGATGAGTTCGGCCTCGTCCAGGACGGCGTCGGCCAGCAACCCGTAGTTCTCGTCGGACGAGTCGACCCGCGCGAGCGCGTTCGCCGCCGACGCGTCCCCCGTGGCGATGGCGTTCACATACTGCTCCGCGACGGACCTGGCGCCGCTGCCGCCGAGCAGGACGTTGAACAGCACGACGGCGCCGACCACGACCAGGATCACGAGGGCGGCCGCCCCGCCGATCACCCACCACACCCACGCACGGATTCCGCGCTTGGCGGCGGCCGAGGCAGCGTACGGATTCCCCTGAGGCTGCGGCGGGTACGGCTGCTGGGGAGCCGGCTCGCCGTAGACAGGCGGGGCAGGCTCCGGCTCGGCCTGCTGGGGCGGGTGCGCTGGCCCGATCGGCTGCACGGGATGGCCCGGCTCGGTCGGCGTGTCCGGCTCGACAGGCTCGTTCGGGTTGCTCAAGGTTCCCCCTGTGTCGTCGATTCTGGTGAGTGTGCAGCGGAGGCAGCCGTCGTGATACACGAGGGCCGCCCACTCGCGTTGATATGTTAGCGTACGTATGTTCCATCTCAAGCCCGAGTTTCACGCCGAGCACCTCGCGCGGCACGGCCCATCGGAACGGGTACTGGTAGTGCCGCTACCGGTAGTGCTACTATCAGCGCGTGCTCATCTCCGAACTCGCCGAACGCTCCGGCACCCCCGCCGCCACCATCAAGTACTACGTGCGCGAGGGGCTGCTCCCCGCCGGCGAGCGCGTCGGCGGCAACCGCACGCTCTACGAGGAGGAGCACGAGCGCCGGCTCCGGCTGATCCGCGCGATGCTCGAGGTGGGCAAGCTGTCCATCGCGGCGGTCCGCGGCGTGCTGGCTGCCCTCGACGAACCGGGCGCCCCGGTCGCGCACGCGTTCGACGCCGCGCAGCAA
>NZ_JBQCGZ010000051.1:0-54931 GCF_051955155.1 Leifsonia sp. | reverse complement strand
GGGGCCGGGGGGCCCCGGGGGGGGGCCCCCGCCGGGGGTCGGCGGGGGGGCCGGCCAGGGGGGGGGTCGCCGGCCCCCGCCGAGGCACGTCGGCGCGCGCGCCTCAGCGCACCGGTCTCAGCGCGATCTCCGCACCCGTCCACCTGGCACGCAGCCAGCGGTCGTGGCTGGCGACGACCACGGCGCCCGGGTAGCCGCCGAGCGCCTCCTCCAGCTCGGTCGCGAGCGTCAGGGAGAGGTGGTTCGTCGGCTCGTCCAGGAGGAACAGGTGCGGCGGCCTGGCCAGGATCAGCGCCAGCGCGAGCCGGCGCTGCTGGCCGACCGACAGGGTACCGACCGGACGGTCGAGGTCGCGGGCCGCGATCAGGCCGAGACCGCGCAGCGGGACCGCCTCCGCCCGTTTCTCGCCCAGCGCGATCTCGTAGATGCGGCGCGGGGTGAGCGACGGGTCGGCGAAGCGGACATCCTGCTCCAGGAGGGCCGTCCGCAGCCCGCGCCGCCGGTTCACCGCGCCCGCCGCGGGGTCGATGCGGCCGGCGAGCACGCCGAGCAGCGTCGACTTGCCCGCACCGTTCGGCCCGGTCACCAGGATGCGCGCGTCCGGCCCGACGGCGAACTCGGTGACGTCCAGCCGGCCCGGCACCCGGACGTCCTGCGCGGAGACCAGGGTCCCCGCATCGTCCGCGAGCGTCTGGAACCCCGACGGGATGCCGGAGAACGACAGCGGAGCCGGCGGCTTGCGCACCTGGTTCTCGCGCAGGTCGTCGAGCCGCCCGGAGGCGTTCTTGATCCTGCGGCTGATCTGCCGGTCGAGCGTGTTGCCCTTGTACGACTTCGTGAACTTGTCGTTGTCGCGCACCTTGCCCGACCACGCGATGGACCGCGCGGTGACGTCCACCGCGTGCTCCAGCGCCGCCAGCTCGTCCTGCTCGTCGGCGTACTGCTTCTCCCAGCGGGCGCGCTCGGCGGCCTTCGCCTCCAGGTAGTCGCTGTAGCCGCCGCCGAACACGGTCGTGCCGGAGCGGGACGGGTCGAGGTCGATCAGCCCGGTCGCCACCGCGTCCAGGAACGCCCGGTCGTGGCTGGCGAACAGCACGGGACCGTGCCAGCCGACCAACTGCCGTTCCAGGAACGCCGCGGCCGCGTCGTCCAGGTGGTTCGTCGGCTCGTCGAGGAGCAGCGCGTCCGGCCGACCCAGCAGCAGCGCCGCCAGCGCGAACCGGCTGCGCTGGCCGCCGGAGACCTCGCCGACCCGCCGAGCCAGCGGGATCCCGCCGACCCCGAGACCGTCGAGCAGCTCGTCGCGCCGGGCGTCGATGCTCCAGATCTCGGCACGCTCCGCCGCCGCGAGCGCGGCGTCGTAGCGGGCTGAGGCGGCCGGGTCGTCGCCGGCGAGCGCCGTGGCCGCCGACTCGAGCTCGCGCTCGATGGCGCGGACCTCGGCGATGGCGTCCTCGATCAGCGTCGCGAGCGTCTCCTCGGGACGGAAGCGCACCTCCTGCCAGAGGAAGCCGACCCGGGCGGGCGTCGAGACGAGACCGGAATCGGGGACCTCGGCGCCGGCCAGGATGCGCAGCAGCGTGGACTTGCCGACCCCGTTCTCGCCGATCAGTCCCGTCCGGGCACCGGGGGCGACCGTCAGGGAGATGTCGGTGAGGACGCGCCGGTCGCCGTAGCCGTGCGAGATACCGTCGGCGCGGAGCGGAGAGAGTGTGAGCGTTGGCATGGATGAACCGCCTTTCGGGCGCTCCTCAAGGAGCCGGTTCCCGCCGGGCGATCCCCGTGTGGAGTGGGCGCGGAAGCGCACACGCGCGGTGACCTGAAGGGTCGCTCACTCCATCGACGGCGCCTCGGGCGCGGGACGAAAGGGAGTTCTTACTTCATAGCGCTGACGACCATAACAGGCCGACCGCGCGCTTGTCCAGCCGCTACTGCGCGAGCTCGAGCACCTCGGCCGTGCGCTTGAGCACCTTCTCCGCCTCCGCCGGCCGGTCGTTCAGCGTGGTGCCGACCGTCGGGATGAGCTCCTTCAGGGTCGGCAGCCAGCCGTCGTAACGGTCGGGGAAGCAGCGCTTCAGCAGGTCGATCATGATCGGAACCGCGGTGGACGCGCCGGGCGAGGCGCCGAGCAGGCCGGCGATGCTGCCGTCCTCCGCCGCGACGACCTCGGTGCCGAACTGGAGCACGCCGCCCTTCTTGGCGTCCTTCTTCATCACCTGCACGCGCTGGCCCGCCGTGATGAGCTCCCAGTCCTCCTGCTTCGCCGTCGGCATGAACTCCTGCAGCGCCTTCAGCTTCTTGGCGCGGCTGGCGAACACCTCGCCGATCAGGTACTTCATCAGGTCCATGTTGTCGCGAGCGACGGCGAGCATCGGGCCGATGTTGCCGGGGCGGACCGAGCCGGGGAGGTCCCACCAGGTTCCGGTCTTCAGGAACTTCGGGCTGAATCCGGCGTACGGACCGAACAGCAGCGAGGTCTCACCGTCGACGACGCGGGTGTCGAGGTGCGGGACCGACATCGGCGGGGCGCCGACGGCGGCCTTGCCGTAGACCTTGGCCTGGTGCTGGGCGACGATCTTCGGGTTCCTGGTGCGCAGGAACTGGCCGGAAATCGGGAAGCCGCCGAAGCCGGCGATCTCGGGGATGCCGGACTTCTGCAGCAGGTGCAGCGCTCCGCCCCCCGCGCCGACGAACACGAACCGCGCGAGCGCCTCGTGCGGGGTGTTGCCGACCTCGTGCCGGACCTTGATGCGCCAGAGGCCGTCCTTGGTGCGCTTGATGCTGCGGACGCGGTGGTTGAGCGCGAGCTCGGCGCCGTTCGCGACCAGGTTGTCGATGAGCGCGCGGGTGAGCGCGCCGAAGTCGACGTCCGTGCCCTCGAGCTGACGGGTGGCGGCGATGCGCTGCTTGGGATTGCGCTTCTTGGTGAGCAGCGGAGTCCACTCGGCGATCGTCGCCGGGTCCTCGGTGTACTCCATGCCGGCGAACAGCGGCTGGTCCTTGAGCGCCTCGTAGCGGCGGCGCAGGTAGCGGACGTTGTCACGGCCGCGCACGAAGGTCATGTGCGGGGTCGAGTTGATGAAGGTGTGCGGCGCCGGAAGGTCGCCGGCGGCGACCAGGCTCGCCCAGAACTGGCGGCTGAGCTGGAACTGCTCGTTGATGCTGACTGCCTTGGCGGGGTCGACCGACCCGTCAGGCGCCTCCGGCATGTAGTTCAGCTCGCAGAGGGCGGCGTGACCGGTTCCGGCGTTGTTCCACGGGTTCGAGCTCTCCTGGGCGACCTCGCCGAGGGACTCGTAGATGCGGATGCTCCAGTCCGGCTGCACGCGCTGGATCATGGCCCCCAGCGTCGCGCTCATGATGCCGCCGCCGATCAGGACGACGTCGATGGGAGAATTGCTCACCAGACAATCCTACGGTGCGCGGCCGCCTCGCCCTTCTCGCGCCCCGAAAACTGTCTCGACATCGAGACAACCCCGGGTGGCCGAGGGGCGAGTCGTCGGTGCGACGCGCCGAGGGCGTGCCGCACCGTCTCGCCCCTCGGCGCTCAGGCCTCGACGCGGCTGCCCAGGCGCTTGGCGACCAGCTCGGCGATCTGCACGGCGTTCAGCGCGGCACCCTTGCGCAGGTTGTCGTTGCTGATGAAGAGGGCGAGACCGCGGCCGGCCGGCGCGCCCTCGTCGGCGCGGATGCGGCCGACGAAGCTCGGGTCCTGGCCCGCCGCCTCCAGCGGGGTGGGGACGTCGGTCAGCCGGACGCCGGGTGCGTCGGCGAGGAGCTCGGTGGCGCGCTCGGGGCTGAGCGGCTCGGCGAACTCGGCGTTGATGGAGAGCGAGTGGCCGGTGAAGACGGGGACGCGGACGCAGGTGCCGCTGACCAGCAGGTCGGGCAGGCCCAGGATCTTGCGGCTCTCGTTGCGGAGCTTCTTCTCCTCGTCCGTCTCGTTCTCGCCGTCGTCGACGATGGAGCCGGCGAGCGGGATGACGTCGAACGCGATGGGCCGCACGTACTTGACGGGCGCGGGCATGGCGACCGCGGAGCCGTCGTGGACGAGCTGCAGCAGGTTGTCGTCGGCGACGGCCGTGCGCACCTGGCCGGCGAGCTCCTCCGCTCCGGCGAGCCCGGAGCCGGAGACCGCCTGGTAGGTGCTGACGATGAGGCGCTGGAGCCCGGCCTCCCTGTCGAGGACCTTGAGCACCGGCATGGCAGCCATCGTGGTGCAGTTCGGGTTGGCGATGATGCCCTTGCGCGCGTCGTCGATCGCCTCCGGGTTGACCTCGGAGACGACCAGCGGGACATCCGGGTCCATCCGCCAGCCGCTGGAGTTGTCGATCACGATCGCGCCGGCCTCCGCGAAGCGCGGGGCGTGCGCCTTGGAGCCGGTCGCGCCCGCCGAGAACAGGGCGATGTCGATGCCGGAGACGTCGGCGGTCGCGACGTCCTCGACGACGATGTCCTCGCCGCGGAACGGCAGCGTTGTGCCCGCCGAGCGCGACGAGGCGAAGAAGCGGATGCTCTTCACCGGGAACTCGCGCTCCTCCAGCAGGCGGCGCATCACGCTGCCCACCTGTCCGGTCGCGCCGACGACGGCGATGTTCAGTCCGGTTGCCTCGCTCATGGATTGGCCCTTCGGGTCGGTGTCTTGGTGGAGTCGAACGGCGGGCGCGCGCCCGGGTATTCCCTAGCGCCCGGTGCCGGCGTAGACGACGGCCTTCTCGTCGCCGTCCAGGCCGAAGGCCGAGTGCACGACGCGGGCGGCCTCGGCGACGGTGTCGGCGCGGGTGACGACCGAGATGCGGATCTCGCTGGTGGAGATCATCTCGATGTTGATGCCGGCGTCGTACAGGGCCTCGAACAGCTTGGCCGAGACGCCGGTGTTGGTGCGCATCCCGGCGCCGACCAGGGCCAGCTTGCCGATCTGGTCGTCGTACTGCAGCGAGTCGTAGCCGACCTCGTCGCGCTCGGCGGTCAGGGCGGTGAGCACGCGCTGCCCCTCCGACTTGGGGAGCGTGAAGGAGATGTCGGTGAGGCTGGTCGCGGCGGCGGACACGTTCTGCACGATCATGTCGACGTTGGCGTTCGCCTTGGCGACGATCTTGAAGATCTGCGCGGCCTTGCCGGGGACGTCCGGCACGCCGACGACGGTGATCTTCGCCTCGCTCAGGTCGGTGGCGACTCCGGAGATGATGGGCTCTTCCACGTTTCCATCCTTCTTCGCGGCCTTCGCCGCGGCTGCTTCGTTGAGGACGTACGTGCCCTCCTTGTTCGAGAACGAGGAGCGCACGTGCAGGGTCACATTGTGGCGGCGCGCGTACTCGACCGCGCGGATGTGCAGGACCTTCGCGCCGGCCGCCGCCAGCTCCAGCATCTCCTCGCTGGTGATCCTGTCGATCTTGCGCGCGAGCGGGACCTGCCGGGGGTCGGAGGTGAAGACGCCGTCCACGTCGGTGTAGATCTCGCAGACCTCGGCGCCGAGCGCGGCGGCCAGGGCGACGGCGGTGGTGTCGGAGCCGCCGCGGCCGAGCGTCGTGATGTCGCGGGACTCGCGGCTGAAGCCCTGGAAGCCGGCGACGATCGCGATCGCGCCCTCCTCGAGCGCGTCCTTGAGGCGGCCGGGCGTGACGTCCACGATGCGCGCGGAGCCGTGCACGGCGTCGGTGATCATGCCGGCCTGGCTGCCGGTGAAGGAGCGGGCGTCGTAGCCCATGCTCTTGATCGCCATCGCGAGCAGCGCCATCGAGATGCGCTCGCCGGCGGTGAGCAGCATGTCCAGCTCGCGCGGCGCGGGGATGGGCGTGACCTCGTGCGCGAGATCGATCAGCTCGTCCGTGGTGTCGCCCATCGCCGAGACGGCCACGACGACCTCGTTGCCGGCCTTGCGGGTCTCCACGATCCGCTTGGCGACACGCTTGATGCTCTCAGCGTCCGCGACGGACGAGCCGCCGAATTTCTGCACGATCAAAGCCACGTAGCACTCCAGAAGTCACGGGAGTGTCCATTCTACCGGCCGGGGATATGCCGGCTCCGCCATGTGACGAAGGCCGGTCAGGAGACCTGGCGGCGGCCCTCGAAGGCGCGGCCGAGCGTGACCTCGTCCGCGTACTCGAGGTCGCCGCCGACCGGCAGGCCGGAGGCGAGCCGCGTGACGCGGATGTCGAGCGTGGTGAGCAGGCGGCTGAGGTAGGTCGCTGTCGCCTCGCCCTCCAGGTTCGGGTCGGTGGCGATGATGACCTCCTGCACCGTGCCGTCCGCGAGCCGCTGCATGAGCTGGCGGATGCGCAGGTCGTCGGGGCCGACGCCGTCGATCGGGCTGATCGCGCCGCCGAGCACGTGGTACAGCCCGCGGAACTCGCGGGTGCGCTCGATGGCGACCACGTCCTTCGCCTCCTCGACCACGCAGATCAGCGCGGGGTTGCGGCGCGGATCGCGGCAGATGGAGCAGGTGGCCTCCTCGGAGACGTTGCCGCAGATCTCGCAGAAGCGCACCTTGTCGCGCACCTCGAGCAGCACCTCCGCCAGCCGCGTGACGTCGAACGTCTCGGTCTGCAGGATGTGGAACGCGATCCGCTGCGCCGACTTCGGCCCGATGCCGGGCAGGCGGCCGAGCTCGTCGATCAGCTCCTGGACGATGCCTTCGTACACGCCGCTACCTCATCCCCGGGTTCTGCGGGGCGGGCTGCTCCTCGAGGAAGGTGGCGCCGAGGATCTCGCGGACGACCGCCTCCCCGTAGCGCTGCGGCGCCTGGAAGGTGGGCGTGCGGGAGCCGGCCGCCGGCGCGCTGCGCTCGGGGGCTGCGGCGCGGGCGGGAGCCGCGGGCGCAGCCGGGGCGGCGGGCGCGCGGGACGCGCCGGCCGCCGGCCCTGCGGCGGAGCGCGCGGGCGCGGCGCCTCCGACCGAGGGGTCGGCGGGCGCGGCGCTCGCCCAGCCGTCGGCCGGCTCGTCCGGCACCGGCGGCTCGAAGGGCGGCTCGGTCTCCTCGGGAGGGACGTCGTCGAAGGGCGGCTCGTCGGCGGCGGCGGCCGGCTGCTCGCGCTCCAGCGTCGCGACGGGTGCCGCGGGCGCGGCGGGCGCGGCGGGACGCGCGGGCGGGGTCGCCTGGCCGGCGGCGCCGCCGCCGGGGATGGCGACGGTCGCCCACTCGGTCACCGAGGACGCCGGCGCGCCGGCGGCCGACGCCGCGGGAGCGGTGGACGCCGAAGCGCCTCCCCGCGGTGCGGAGGAGCCGGACGGTGTTGGCGAGCCGGACGGACCGGAGGCCGGCCGGGTCGGCGCCGGTGCTTCGGCGCGCACGGGGGCGGCCGGTGCGGCGGGGGCGCCGTCGGCGCCCGGCCACGGATCGGCGGCGGGAGCGGCCGGTGCGCCGGCGGACGGGCGCGACGGCGCGGACGGTCCGCCGTCGGCGCGCGCGATGAACTTGACCCGGATGCCGAGGATCTCGACGATCGCCTGGCGCAGGTATTCGCTGACGCCCTGGCTGCCGGGGGCCTGCGGCTGGCGGAAGCTCTGCACGTCGTTGTCGCTCGGGAAGGAGAGCGTCAGCACATCGCCGGAGAGCGAGCGGACCTGGGCGGTGAAGACGACCATCCAGGCGCTGCGCTTGGCGCGCTGCACGGCGTCCAGGATCTGCGGCCAGGCGTCCTTGACCTGCTGCGTCGTCACCTCGCCGACCGCGGCGGGAGCAGCGGGTGCGGCGGGCGCGCTGGCGGGCTCCGGCGCGGAATCGGCGGCGGGCGCCGTGACTGCGGCCGGCGCGGGCTCGGGGGCCGCGATCTCGGCGGGCTCGGCGACCGGGGCGGCGGTGGCGGCGGGAGCGGCCGCCGGCTCGGCGGGAGCGGCAGCAGCAGGCGCGGAGGCAGCGGCAGGCGCGGGGGCAGCGGCGGGCGCAGGAGCAGCAGCGGGCGCGGCAGCCGGCGCGGCCGTCTCGCGGCTGCGCGCCGGCGCGGCGGCGGCCGGCGCGGCCGTCACCGGCTCCGGACCGCCGGCGTCGCTCACGCCGACGCGGCGCTCCAGCCGCTCGACGCGCGCGAGCGTTCCGCGCTGGCTGTCGTCGCTGGACGGCACGAGCACGCGCGCGATCATCAGCTCCAGGTGCAGGCGCGGCGACGTGGCGCCGGTCATCTCGGTGAGGGCGTCGTTGACGATGTCGGCGGCGCGGCTCAGCTCGGCGGCGCCGAACTTCATCGCCTGCATGCCCATCCGGTCCAGCTCGTCCTGCGGGACGCCGCGCAGCACGGCGGCCGCGCCCTCGACGCTCGTGGCGGCGACGACGATCAGGTCGCGCAGGCGCTCCAGCAGGTCCTCCACGAACCGCCGCGGGTCCTGGCCGGTCTGGATGACGCGGTCGACCGCCGCGAACGCGCCGGCCGCATCCCGTGCGGAGATCGCGTCGATGACCTCGTCGAGCAGCGCGGCGTGCGTGTAGCCGAGCAGCGCGACCGCGCGCTCGTACTCGATGGCGCTGCCCTCCGAGCCCGCCATCAGCTGGTCGAGCAGCGAGAGCGTGTCGCGCGGCGAGCCGCCGCCCGCGCGCACCACCAGGGGCAGGACGCCGGGTGCGACCGTCATGCCCTCGCTGTCGCACAGGCTCTGGACGTACTCCAGCATCTGCGCGGGCGGGACGAGCCGGAACGGGTAGTGGTGGGTGCGCGAGCGGATGGTGCCGATGACCTTCTCGGGCTCCGTGGTCGCGAAGATGAACTTCACGTGCTCCGGCGGCTCCTCGACGATCTTCAGCAGCGCGTTGAAGCCCTGCGGCGTGACCATGTGCGCCTCGTCGAGGATGAAGATCTTGTAGCGGTCGCGGGCCGGGGCGAAGATCGCGCGCTCGCGGATGTCGCGCGCGTCGTCGACGCCGTTGTGGCTGGCCGCGTCGATCTCGACCACGTCGAGCGAGCCGCCGCCGTCGCGGCTGAGCTCGACGCAGCTCGCGCACGTCCCGCACGGGGTGTCCGTCGGGCCCTCCGCGCAGTTGAGGCAGCGGGCGAGGATGCGGGCCGAAGTGGTCTTGCCGCAACCGCGCGGGCCGGAGAACAGATAGGCGTGGTTCACCCTGTTGGTGCGCAGCGCCGTCATCAGGGGCTCCGTCACCTGCGACTGGCCGATCATGTCGGCGAAGGTGTCGGGCCGATAGCGGCGATAGAGAGCGGTTACCACCCACACATGCTACTTGCCGCCGCCGACATTCACCTGCCCGTCCGCGGACGGCGGACGCTCACCGCCCCGGCACGGACGACGGGGCCGTGAGTGCGGTCTGGATGGCCGCCCAGAGCGCCGCCCGCGCGCGCTCCGTCGGCTGCGCGGCGGGGCCGTCCGGCAGCGACAGCGGGGTGTACGGCGGCAGGTAGGACAGGTGAGTCGCGTCCGGAGCGCGCAGGTACGCGTCGCCCTCCCGGGCGGGGCGGACGCGGGCGGCGGCGGCCATCCAGTCGCACGCGTTGGCGAGCACCTCGTCCCTGCCCGCGCACGCGAGCACGACGGGTCCCGGGATGCGGCGCAGGTCGAGCACAGCGGACGTGCTCGCCTGGTGCGTCCCGGTGACGCACGGCACCCACGCTCCGCCGACCGTGACGGCGGGGCTCGGAACCGGCGACGGGCAGATCAGCCCGGTGGTCCCGCCCGGCGCGATCGCGCCGTAGATCGTCCCCGCGTAGGCGCTCGCCGCCCAGAGCGCCAGAGCGGCGCCGCGCGATGTCCCGAACGTGAAGATGCGCTGGTCGTCCACACCCGGCTGCGAGCGCAGCCAGCTCACCGCCGACAGGACACGCTCGCCGGGCAGGCTGCGCAGCGGGTCGAGCTGGCCCGCCGAGCCGTATGTGGAGATCGCGAGCGCCGGGTATCCCATCGCCGAGAGCGTCGCCGCGGCGAGCACGCCGGTCGGGGCCCCGGGGTCGGTGCCGTCGAAGACGAGGACGCCGGGGCGGACGCCGCTCGCCGTCGTGAGCGGCTGGAAGTAGTCGCCGGTGATGCCGTCGTCGAACTCCGCGCGGGAGGGCGCAGCGGCGGACAGCCCGATCCTGCGCACCTCGGTCGACGCCACCCTCCGGCCGTCGACGCTCGCCTGCAGGCCGACCGTGACCGTGGAGCCGCCCCAGACCTCGTCCGAGGTCGCCGACGCGCCGGTGACGTCGCGGAGCGACCAGAACAGGCCCATGCCGTCCGCGCCGGAGAACGACGCGTCCAGCGGGGCCTGCCTGGCGAGGTCGACGACGCCGTCCGCCGGCACGGCGTACACGGCCTGCGACGTCCACAGGTCGCCGATGCGCGCCGACGCGCGGATGGTCACCTGCTGGCCGGGCGGCAGGGCGAGCAGCCGGATGCCGACCGGTTCCCACACCGGGCTCGGGTTGCTGCTCACCTCGAACCGCGGCCCGGCGGTCCCCGGGCGGGCGCCGCATCCCGCCAGCGCCAGCGCGGCGAGCGCCGCCGCGGCGAGCGCGGCCACGATCCTGCGCTGCCTCATGACCCGATCGCCTCCTCCAGCAGTGCCGTGACCCGGGACCAGAATGCCGCACGCGCGTCCTCCGTCGCCTGCGCCGTCGCCGGGGGCAGCCCGTCCAGTCCGATCGGGAGCAGCGGAGGGGTGGAGATGTCGTGCGCTGCGCCGACCGCGGCGAGCCCCTCGCCCTCCCCTCCGGGCCGGCGCGCCGCGAGCCCGGCGCGCTGCCAGTCGCACGCCGACGGCAGCAGCTGATCCGCGGTGCCGCACGCGAGCAGCACGGGGCCGGGGATGCGCGCGAGCGGCAGGATCGGGGTGTCGGCGAGCGTCCGGTCGGGGCTCGTGCACGGGACGGGACGCCCCGCACTGTAGAGCACGGGCGTTCCCGCCGTCGAGGTGCACAGCAGCGCGGTCGGCCCGCTCGCCGCGATCGCCGCGTACACCGCACCCGGCTCCTCCGCCGCGAACCACAGCGCGAGCGGTGCGGCGCGGCCGGTGCCGTAGACGACGATCCGGTGCGGGTCGACGCCCGGCCGCGCGGCGAGCCAGGCGCGGGCCGCGTCGAACGCCTCGACCGACAGCGCCGCCGAACCCGGGATCTGGCCCTCCGGCCCGAACGCAGGAAGCACGAACACCGGGAAGCCCAGCTGCGCGATCCGCCGGGCGGCGAACGCCCCGGACGCTCCTCCGTCGTCGCCGTCCACGACGATCACGGCGGGGCGCGGATGCACCAGCGCCGGCAGCGGCGAGAACAGCTCGCCGACGCGCAGGGAGCCCAGGGTGCCGCCCGGCGCGGCGCCGGTACTCCCGAGGAGGTCGGCGGCGAAGATATCGCGCTCGACGCTCTGCGCGGCGAGGGCGGAGCGGTGGATGCTCGTCGCGGCCACCCTCCTGCCCTGCTGCTGCGCGCTCAGCCGGATGGTGACCGCGCTCTGCGCCCAGGTGCGCTCCAGCTCGGCCTGGCTGAGCGACGGGCCGGTCATGCTCCACAGCGGCGCTCCGCCGTCCGGCCGCACCCACGGGGCGGTGATCGCCTGCTGCGACCAGAGCCGCACCGTGCCGTCGGGAGGGACGGCGTAGACGGCGCGCGAGGTCCAGGTCCCCGCGGCGGTCTCCGCGCTCGCGTCCAGCACGACGTCCTCCCCCGGCCGCAGCCCGACCAGGGCGATCGCGATCGGATCGGAGACGCCGTCGCCGAACCGGTCGGCCGCGATCCGCGGACCGCCGGACGGCGCGGGCGCGCAGCCGCCGAGCAGAGCGATGCACGCGACGAGCGCCGCAACCCCGATCGCGGCCCTGGCGCTCACGGCAGCACCGCCCGCAGCAGCAGGTGGCCGACCGTGTTCCAGAACGCGACGCGGGCCTCCTGCGTCGCCTGCGCGTCCGCCCCGCGCGGGCCGGAGGCGTCCGGCAGCGCGATCGGCAGGCCGGGCGGCACCGACACCGCGTGCGCGGACCCGGGCTCCACGAGCAGCTTGTCGCCGGCCCTCGTGCCGCGCAGCGCGGCGACGGCACGCTGCGCGAGGCACGAGGACTCGAGGACGGCGTCCCGCTCGCCGCAGACCAGCACGACCGGGCCGGGGACCGCGGCGAGGGAGATCGCGCGGCCCACCGGGTCGTTCGTGCACGCCGCGGGGACGCCGCCGTCGTCCACCGGCGAACGGGCGCCGGGCGACGAGCAGAGCAGCCCCGACGCCCCTCCCCCGGCGAACACGCCGTGCAGCCAGTCCGGGAACCGCGCCGCCGCCCACAGCGCCAGCTGCTCGGCCGCACCGGTCCCGTAGACGAAGATGTGCCTGCTGTCCACGTCCGGCCGGCCGCCCAGCCAGTGCAGCACCGACTCGACGGTCGTGCTGTCGATGACGCTGGAGACGTGGACGCCGTCCGGCGATGCCACGGGGAGGACGAAGACGGACGCCCCGAACGCCGACAGCAGTGGAGCCGTGAACGCCGAGGACGCGCCGGTCTCCGGGTCGTCGAACATCAGCACGGCGGGGGCGACGGGCCGCTCGATCGAGGACGCGTCGAAGAAGCGGCCGATCCGCTGGTCCTCGTGCGTCTCGTGCGGGAGGCGGGTGCCGGAGGAGCCGCCGAGCAGGTCGCGCGTGGAGATGCTGTGCGGGGTCAGCTCGGCGGCGAGGCCCTGCAGCTCGAAGGTGCGCTCGGCCACCAGCCGGTCGCCGTCGCTCGCGGTGAGCGTCACCGCGTTCGTCTCCCGCATCCACTGCCTGGCCAGCTCCGCCGGCGGAAGCTCGGGGCCGCGCAGCGACCAGAACAGGGCCGCGGAGTCCGGCCGGTGGAACGACGCCAGCTGCGGGGATGCGCTCGCCAGGTCGACCGTCCCGGTCGCGGGCACCGTGTAGGTCGCCGCGGAGTGCCAGGTCCCGCGCGCGGTGCGCAGCGTCGCGGCGATCCGGACGCGGCTGCCGGGCGCGGCGCCGACCAGCTCCAGCGGAACCGGCCAGAGCACCGAGCTGAACCGGATGAGCGGCGGGGTCACGAAGCGCGGGCCCGCTCCGGCGCCGCCCGCGGTGCAGCCGCTCAGAACCAGCGCGGCGGAGGCGAGGCCGGCAAGCAAGAGCACGAGGGACCGGCGCGCCCGCGTCGGCAGCGGAGGATCGTGGCGGAAGCGCCCCGCGCCCCGTTCCGGTGATCCGCCGCGCCATCGCCGCATCCCACGCTCCGCCCGCTCAGCCCGCGCCGACCGCCTGGAGGCTCTGCCTGGCGATCTCGAGCTCCTCGTTGGTCGGGACGACGAGCACCGCGACCCGGGAGTCGTCGGTGGAGACGATCCTGGGCTCGTCCCCGCTCCGCTCGTTGCGCTCCGGGTCGATCCGGATGCCGAGAACCTCGAGCCCCGCGCAGACCTCGGCGCGCAGCCAGGGGTTGTTCTCGCCGACGCCCGCGGTGAAGGTCAGCGCGTCGAGCCCGCCGAGCAGCGCCGTGTACGCGCCGATGTAGTGCTTGAGCCGGTGCACGACGACGTCGATCGCGAGCCGGGCCTGCGCATCCCCCGACTCGGCCGCGTGCCGTACGTCCCGCATGTCGCCGGTGCCGGTGAGCCCGAGCAGGCCGCTGCGGCGGTTGAGGAGCTCGTCCAGCTCGTCGATGCCGAGGCCGGCGCGGCGCGCCAGGTGCACGAGCACCGCCGGGTCGATGTCGCCGGAGCGCGTGCCCATGACCAGGCCCTCCAGCGGCGTCATGCCCATCGACGTGTCCACGGAGCGGCCGCCGTCGACCGCGCACGCCGACGCCCCGTTTCCGAGGTGCAGCACGATCTGCTTCAGCTCGCCCAGCGGACGGCCGAGCACCTCGGCCACGACGCCGGAGACGTACTTGTGGGAGGTGCCGTGGAAGCCGTAGCGACGCACCCGGTGCTTCTCCGCGAGCGCCGCGTCGATCGCGTAGGTGTACGCGGCCGGGTCGAGGGTCTGGTGGAACGCGGTGTCGAAGACGGCGACGTGCTCGACGTCCGGGAACGCCTTCTTCGCCGCGCGGATGCCCTCCAGGTTGGCCGGGTTGTGCAACGGGGCCAGGTCGGAGAGGTCCTCGATGTTGATCTCCACCAGCGGCGTGACGATCGTCGGCTCGAAGAACCGCTTCCCGCCGTGCACGACACGGTGGCCCACCGCCGCCAGCGGATGCTCCGCGAGATCGGGCCCCTCCGCCTCGAACGCGTCCAGCATCGCGCGGAAGCCGGCGGTGTGGTCGGGGATGGGCAGGGTGCGCTCGCTCGACCCGTCCGGCCCGCGGTGCCGGATGTGCCCGGACGCCTCGCCGATCCGCTCGACGAGGCCGGACGCGAGGGCGTCGCCGCTCTCCGCGTCGATCAGCTGGTACTTGAGCGACGACGAGCCGCTGTTGACGACGAGGACGGCGCTCATGACAGCGCCGCCTGGATCGCCGTGATCGCGACCGTGTTGACGATGTCCTCCACCGTCGCGCCGCGGGACAGGTCGTTGATCGGCTTGCGCAGGCCCTGCAGGACCGGGCCGATCGCGACGGCTCCCGCGCTCCGCTGCACCGCCTTGTAGGTGTTGTTGCCGGTGTTGAGGTCCGGGAAGATGAACACCGTCGCGCGGCCGGCCACCTGCGAGCCCGGCATCTTCGCGGCGCCCACCGCCGCATCCGCCGCCGCGTCGTACTGGATGGGCCCGGCGACCGCCAGCTGCGGCGCGCGCTCGCGCACCAGGGCGGTCGCGGTGCGCACCTTGTCCACGTCCTCCCCCGTCCCGGAGTCGCCCGTCGAGTACGACAGCATCGCCACCCGCGGCGGGATGCCGAACTGCTCCGCGGTGCGCGCCGACGACACCGCGATGTCGGCCAGCTGCTCCGCCGTCGGGTCGGGGATGACCGCGCAGTCGCCGTAGACGAGCACGCGGTCGGCGAGCGCCATCAGGAAGACGCTGGACACCACGGAGACGCCCGGCGTCGTCTTGATGATCTCGAACGCGGGCCGGATGGTGTGCGCCGTCGTGTGCGCGGCGCCGGAGACCATCCCGTCGGCCAGGCCGAGGTGCACCATCATCGTGCCGAAGTAGGAGGCGTCGGTGACGGTGTCCGCCGCCTGGTCGACCGTGATGCCCTTGTGCGCGCGCAGCTTCGCGTACTCGTTCGCGAACCGCAGCCGCAGCACGTCGTCGAACGGGCTGAGCACCTCGGCGCCGGACAGGTCGAGGCCGAGCTCGATCGCGCGCGACCGCACCTCGAACGGCTCGCCGAGGATGGTCAGCCGGGCGACGCCGCGGGCCAGCAGCGTGTGCGCGGCCCGCAGGATCCGGTCGTCCTCGCCCTCCGGGAGCACGATGTGCTTGGAGGCGGCACGCGCGCGCTCGATGAGGTCGTACTCGAACATCAGCGGCGTGACCACGTCGTGCCTGGTCACGTCCAGGCGGGCGAGCAGCGCGTTCGCGTCGACGTGCCGCTCGAACAGCGCGAGGGCGGTGTCGTACTTGCGCTGCGAGTCCGCGGCGAGCCGGCCCCTGGCGTGCGTGATCCTGACCACCGTCTCGTAGGTGTCGAGCGAGGTGCGCACGATCGGCAGCGGCGAGCGCAGGCCCGCCAGCAGCCGGCCGATCGGCTCCGGCAGGTCGAATCCGCCGTTCAGGACGATGCCGGCGATGGACGGGAAGGTGCCGGACGCGTTCGCCATCAGCACGGCGAGCAGGACCTCGGTGCGGTCCCCGGGCACGACCACGACCGAGCCCTCGACCAGGCGCGGCAGCACGTTGTTCATCGACATGCCCGCCACGACGACGCCGAGCGCCTCCCGGCCGAGCAGCGTCTCGTCGCCCGCGAGCAGGGTCGCGTCCGTCGTCTCCATGATCGAGCGGATGCTGGGCGCGACCAGGAACGGGTCCTCCGGCACCGCCCACACCGGCGGCAGGTCGGCCGCGTCGGGACGGACACCGCCGATCGCGGACGCGCCGGCCACCCCGTCCCCCACGGCGGCGACGATCTCGGGGAGCCGCTCGGCGTCCGCCCGGTTGGCGACGACGGCGAGCAGGCCGGCGTGCTCGGCGCGCAGCTCGACGACGGCGAGCTCGGCCAGCTGCCGCAGCTCCTCCGGCGAGCGCGGGTCGGCCTGGCCGAGGCGCTCCCCGAAGCCCTGGCCGATCCGGCCGCCGAGCACGAGCAGGACGGGCGCGCCGAGGTTCGCCGCGATGCGGGCGTTGTAGCCCAGCTCCGTCGGGCTGCCGATGTCGGTGTAGTCGGAGCCGATGATCACGACCGCGTCGCTGCGCGCCTCCACGGCGCGGAACCGGCGGACGATCTCGCCGAGCGCGGCGTCCGGGTCGGCGTGCACGTCCTCGTAGGTGACGCCGATGGCGTCGTCGTAGCCGATCTCCGCGGTGACCCGGCCGAGCAGCAGCTCCAGCACGTAGTCGCGCTCGACGGTGGAGCGGGCGATCGGCCGGAAGACACCGACCCTTCCCACGGAGTGCCGCAGCGCCTCCAGCACGCCCAGTGCGATCGTCGACTTGCCGGTGTGCCCCTCGGCGGAGGTGATGTAGAGCGAACGGGCCACGGCTCAGGCGACCTTCTCGATCGGGGAGAGCCGCCAGGCGCCGGTCAGCACGTCCTCGCGCGGCGCGTACAGCCGCAGCATCGGCCGGAACGGCCCCTCCGGTGCCGGCAGCCAGTTGGCGGCGGCCTTCTCGTCGGTGGGTCGGGTGGCGCTCATCGTGATGGTCAGTCCTCCGTCGTCGTCGTACACGATCCCCCGCGTCCTGTCGCCCAGCGAATACCGTCCGATCGGGTTGGCGACCAGGAAGTAGTGCGGGAGGTCGTACATGGTGAGCGACCAGAAGGCGTCCACCGGCGGGGTCGGGTGCAGCCGCAGCCGGTAGACGTGCTCGCCGCTGAGCTGGTCTCCGTCGGCATCCACATAGGTCGCGATGTATGCGGCCTCGTAGGCATGGTTGCCCCACAGCCCGCCGAGGGCCGCCGCCGCGCGGTGCGCGTACCGCGTCCTCGGGTCGGCCATCGTCCACTCGGGGGCGTCGATGGTGCCGATCCCGAGGAAGTCGGTGTTGTAGTCGAACACGTGCAGGTTCACCTGCCACCCGTCGGTCAGCGGGACGCCCGTGCGCAGGGACGCCTCCAGCGCCTCCTTGCCGACCGCGTAGCCCGCCTCGAGGGCGGCCCTGACCGCATCCGGCTGGTCGGCGACGGGGTCCGCGCCGGTGATTCCGAGCTCGTGGTAGCTGGCGAGCGCCTCGCGGTCGTGCTCTGCGGGCGGGAAGGCCTGCGACCAGACGCGCATCCGCTCGAAGAAGGTCAGCGCCTCGCTCGGTCCCTCCGGCACAGCGGGGACGCCCTCCGGTGCTGCGCCGGACGGCTCCAGCGGGGTGAGCGCGAGGGCGTCCTGCAGGGCGTGCACGGCGGGGAGGTCGTCCTCGCCGTCGACGGCCCAGCGGCCGACGATGGTCGCCAGCCGCGTGGGGAACGGGATCACGGCGGCGTCGCGCGCCGGGCCGGCGTCCGTGTCCCCCTGCTGCCACCCGGGCGGCACGAGCAGGAACTCGCCGGCACCGTTGCCCGTGGCGCGGGTGCCGACGTAGGCGAAGTTATTCGACCAGGCGTCGACGAACTGCAGGACGCGGTAGCGCTCACCGGAGTCCGGCACGCTCAGCAGCACGGGGCCGACGCCGAGGTCCAGCTGGGCGATCGAGTAGACCGTGTCGTTGTTGATGGACACGAAGGTGTCGTCGGGGCCGGCGAGCGTGCGGGCGTGACCGAACGTGTTGTACGGGGTGGCCGGGATGGCGCCGATCCCCTCCCGCGTGAAGCGGTCTATCTGCTCGACGTCCGCGACGAGCGGGTACCCGACGACGTACGCCTCGGACGCCAGCACCGCCAGATGCTCCGCGGAGCCGTGCTCGGCGTTCCCGTGATCGGCGTTCCCCTGATCGGTCATCTGCACCTCGACTCGTCGGAAGGACAATTCTACAGATCGTAGAAGGCGGCGTCGCTGTGGCTACTCTACGCGGGGCGGGTGACGGCGGGCTGAACGAAAAAGACCCCCCACGCACCCGCCAGAGCCCGGTTACCCTTGCTGCGTTTCCGCCCTGGGGGAGTTGGCCTGGATGGCGCCACGTGGGGAGCCGGGAACCAGTGTAGCGGGTCCGGCTGGGAGCCCGTGTGCACCGGGCGCCTCCGACGTCCGGTAAGATACTGTGAGCCGTCGCCCGCAAGGGGATGGCATCCCAGGAGAATTCGCCTAGTGGCCTATGGCGCACGCTTGGAAAGCGTGTTGGGTGCAAGCCCTCGGGGGTTCGAATCCCCCATTCTCCGCCACATACGTCACCGCCGCGGGGTGCGCGCGCAGCGTCCTTCGGGGGTTCGAATCCCCCGCTCCGCGCCGCGACTGTCCGCGTTCGGTACGTCACCGCCGTGCTCGCGCGGGGACGGTTGTACCGAACGGGGACGGTCGCGGCGCGGAGCGGGGCTTCCAACGTTGTAAAGTCGTGCCCGGGGCGAGGGAGGGAGCGCGCATGGCCGCGACGATGCACGATGTCAGCAGGCTGGCCGGCGTGTCCATCAAGACGGTGTCGAACGTCATCAACGACTATCCGTACGTCAGGGACGAGACGCGGCGCCGGGTGCTGGAGGCGATCGAGCAGCTCGGCTACACGCCCAATCTGTCGGCGCGGAGCCTGCGCTCCGGGCGGACCAATGTGATCTCGCTGATGATCCCCGACCTGCGCAACGCCTACTTCGCAGAGCTCGCCGACTCGGTGATGCGCGCGGCCGCCGAGCGCGGGCTGTCGGTGCTGATCGAGCAGTTCGGCGACCAGCGCGACCGCGAGATCGACGTGCTGCGGCAGCCGCGGTCGCAGATGGTGGACGGCGTGCTCTACAGCGTGCTCGCCCTCGACCAGAGCGACGTCGACATCATCGCCGGGATCGCGACGCCCGTCGTGCTGCTCGGCGAGCGGATCTTCAACGGGCCGCGCGACCACGTCACCATGCAGAACGTGGAGGGCGCCCGCGCCGCCACCGAGCACATCCTCGGTCTCGGCCGGCGCCGGATCGCCGCCCTCGGTGCCCACCCCGGCGAGGTGATCGGCTCGGCCGCGCTGCGCCTGGACGGCTACCGCGCGGCACTCGACGCCGCCGGGCTCCCCTACGACGAGGACCTGATCGTCCCGGTCGGCTCCTGGCACAGGCGGAACGGAGCAGAGGGGATGCGCGAACTGCTGGCGCGCGGGACGGAGTTCGACGCCGTCGTCGCCTTCAACGACGCCATCGCCCTCGGCGCACTGCGCGTGCTGCAGGAAGCCGGGCTGCGGGTGCCGGAGGACGTCGCGGTGATCGGCTTCGACGACATCGACGAGACCCAGTACTCGATGCCGACCCTCAGCACCATCGACCCGGGCCGCGAGGAGATCGCGCGCACCGCGATCGACCTGCTGCTGCGCAGGATCGAGGGCGCCGGCGAGCCGTTCACCCCCGAGGAGATCCTGGTCCCCTTCCGCCTCGTCGCGCGCGAATCGACCACCGTCGGCTGACCCCGCGACTGAGCCGCCGCGTCACGTGTGCGCCCGGGCGCCGCGCCGCAATCGTGACGCGGAGGCGCACTCATCGAAGAGGCATTTGACACGGTCACATCGGAGCGTGCATCATCGGTCTACAACGTTGTACTACAACGTTGTAGGACAAGGGTGTCTCAACACCGCGAAGGGAATCCAATGAAGAAGCTCCTTGCAGCAGGCGGTGCGATCGCTGTCGCGGTCGCGGCGCTCACCGGGTGTTCGGCAGGCAGCGCCGCGGCGAGCTGCCAGAACAAGATCGTCAACTCGGACGCCAAGCAGGTCACGATGTGGGCCTGGTACCCGAACTTCGAACCGGTCGTCGACCTGTTCAACAAGACCCACAAGGACGTCCAGATCTGCTGGACGAACGCCGGCGCCGGCAACGACGAGTACACCAAGTTCTCCACGGCGATCCAGGCGGGCTCCGGCGCCCCGGACGTCGTCATGCTCGAGACCGAGGTCGTCCCCAGCTACATCGCAGACGGCTCCATCGTCAACCTCAGCAAGCTCGGCGCCGACAAGGTCAAGGACAACTACTCCGAGGGCGCCTGGAGCGACGAGACCAAGGACGGCGACGCCTACGCGATCCCCGTCGACGGCGGCCCCGTCGGCCTGCTCTACCGCAAGGACCTGTTCGACAAGTACGGCATCGCGGTCCCGACCACCTGGGCCGAGTACGCCGCCGCGGCGGAGAAGATCAAGACGGCCACCGGCGGCAAGACGCTGATGACCGACTTCCCCGGCAACGGCCGCGCCTACCAGACCGCGCTCTTCGCCCAGGCCGGCGCGAAGCCGTTCGAGCTCTCCGGCAAGACCGACGTGAAGATCGACCTGGACGACCCGGCGTCGAACAAGGTGCTCGGCTACTGGAACGACCTGGTCCAGAAGAAGCTCGTCGGCACCGAGGACTCCTCCACCACCGACTACAACACCCACCTCGTCAACGGGAAGTACGCCTCGGTGATCGCGGCGGCCTGGCTGCCCGGCTACCTGCAGGGCTTCACCGGCGCCGACAAGAGCGCGAAGTGGGCCGTCGCGCCCGTCCCGCAGTGGGACACCGCCAACCCGACCCAGATCAACATCGGCGGATCGGCGTTCGCGGTCAGCAAGCAGGCGCAGGACCAGAAGGCGGCGGCCGAGGTTGCCCGGGACATCTTCGGCACGGAGGAGGCCTGGAAGCTCGGCATCGAGAAGGCGGCGCTGTTCCCGCTCTGGAAGCCGATCCTCGAGTCCGACTACTTCCAGTCGAAGGCCTACCCGTTCTTCGGTGGCCAGCAGATCAACAAGGACGTCTTCCTCACTGCGGCCACGGACTACAAGGGCTTCCAGTTCAGCCCGTTCCAGAACCTCGTCTACGACAAGCTGACGGACGCGGTCAACGCCACCAACAAGGGCAAGAAGTCCCCGGCCGACGCGCTGAAGACGTACCAGGACGCCGTCACCGCGTACGCCAAGCAACAGGGCTACACCGTCACCAAGTGACGCGACGGCGGCGTCCGCGGGCACACCAGCGCGCGGACGCCGCCACGGCATCCACCACCACGAAAGGCTCTCCCGATGACCCAAACCGCCGTCGCACCGCCGCGACCGCGTGCCGCACGGGCGCCGAAGCGGCGTGACATCGTCGGCCTCCGCCGCGCGCGCTGGGGCTGGGCGTTCACCGCACCGTTCGCCGTCTTCCTCGTCGTCTTCCTGATCGTCCCGCTCGTCTACGCGTTCGTGCTCAGCCTGCAGAACACCACGCTCGCGGGAGGGACGTCCTGGGTCGGCCTCGCCAACTACGTCAAGGCGTTCACCGACCCTCTGTTCCTGGACGGCGTCTGGCGCGTCGTCCTGTTCGCCGTGGTGATGATCCCGGCGCAGATGCTGGTCGCGCTCGTCGCGGCGCTGCTGATCGACGCGCTCACCACACGGTTCGCGAAGATCTCGCGGCTGCTGATCTTCGTCCCGTACGCGGTCCCCGTCGTGATCGGCGCGCTGATGTGGGGCTTCCTCTACAGCCCGAGCTTCGGTCCGGCGCAGGAGCTGTTCGGGCTCGTCGGCCTGACGGCGCCGGACTTCTTCTCGGACGGCAACGTCTTCGGCTCGCTGGTGAACATCGTCACCTGGCAGTGGGCCGGCTACTACATGATCATCATCTACGCGGCGCTGCAGGGCGTCGACCCGTCGATCTACGAGGCGGCCCGCGTGGACGGCGCGAATGCCTGGCAGATCGCGCTGCGGATCAAGGTCCCGATGGTCGCCTCCTCGCTGCTCCTGGTGCTGGTGTTCGCCCTGATCGGGACGCTCCAGTTCTTCAACGAGCCGCAGATGCTGCGCGGGATGGCCTCCGGCTCCATCACCTCCAACTACACGCCGAACATCTACGCGTACACCGTCGCGTTCTCGTACCACCAGTTCAACTACGCGTCCGCGATCGCGTTCGCGCTGGGGCTCGTGATCTTCGTCGGCTCGTACGTGTTCATGTTCGCGACCCGCAAGAAGAGCGGAATGATGAAATGACGACCACCATCGCGACAGAACCGGACCGCACCTCCCCCGCCTCCCTCCCGCTCGGCCGCCGCGCCGGACGGGGTAGCGGGCGAGGCTCGCGCCGCGGCGGCCGCGCGGTCGTCCCGCACATCGTGCTCGCCGCGTTCATCGTCTACTTCGCTCTGCCGTTCTGGTGGCTGATCGTTGCGAGCACCAAGAGCCAGCAGAGCCTGTTCGACGGCAAGACCAGTCCGCTCTGGTTCTCCGGCCAGTTCGACCTGTTTAGCAACATCGGGTCCCTGTTCAGCTACTCCGGCGGCCTGTACGCGCACTGGCTCGGCAACTCGTTCCTGTACGCGCTGGCCGGCGGGCTCGGCGCGACCGTGCTCTCGGTGCTCGCCGGATACGGGTTCTCGATGTACGGGTTCCGCGGCAGGAGGCTGTTCTTCGCCATCGTGCTCGGGTCGGTCATGGTCCCGGCCACGGTTCTCGTCATCCCGCTGTTCGTGCTGATGAGCGGCGCGCACCTCACGAACACGGTCTGGGCCGTCATCCTGCCCTCGATGCTGAATCCGTTCGCCGTGTACCTGATGAAGGTCTACACCGACGAGGCGATCCCCCTGGAGATGGTGGACGCCGCCCGTGTCGACGGCGCAGGCGAGATCCGGATCTTCGCGAGGGTCGCGCTGCCGCTGATGCGACCGGCCATCGTCACCGTGCTGCTGCTGGCGATCGTCGGCACCTGGAACAACTTCTTCCTGCCGCTGGTGATGTTCTCCAACCCGCAGCTGTTCCCGGTGACCGTCGGCCTCGGCGCCCTGCAGGCGCAGGCCCAGGTCAACACCGGAGGGCAGTCGCTGTGGAACCTCGTCATCACCGGAGCGCTGCTCTCGATCATCCCCCTGATCGTGTCGTTCCTGACCCTGCAGCGGTACTGGCAGGGCGGCCTCTCGCTGGGCAGCGTCAAATAGCCCGCCACCTCCACCACGTCCCCACCGAACCGAACTCGAAAACGAAGGAACACGTAGGAACCACCCATGACTGAGACCCACATCGCCCTCGACCGCTCCGCACGCGTCGCGCCCATCGACCGCCGGATCTTCGGCTCGTTCGTCGAGCACCTGGGGCGCTGCGTGTACGACGGCATCTACGAGCCGGGCCACCCGACCGCGAACGAGGACGGCTTCCGCCTCGACGTCGTCGAGCTGGTGAAGGAGCTCGGCGCGTCCACCATCCGCTACCCCGGCGGCAACTTCGTCTCCGGCTTCCGCTGGGAGGACAGCGTCGGCCCGCGCGAGAACCGCCCGGTGCGCCGCGACCTCGCCTGGCACTCGCTGGAGACCAACCAGGTCGGGCTCGACGAGTTCTCGCGCTGGCTGAAGCTCACCGGCTCGGAGCTCATGCTCGCCGTCAACCTCGGCACCCGCGGCATCGAGGCGGCGCTCGACCTGCTCGAGTACGCGAACCACCCGTCCGGCACCGCGCTCAGCGACCAGCGCATCGCCAACGGCACCCCCGAGCCGCACGACATCCGGATGTGGTGCCTCGGCAACGAGATGGACGGCCCCTGGCAGACCGGCTACCTCACCGCGGAGGACTACGGCAAGCTCGCCGCGCGCACCGCCGCCGCCATGAAGATGGCCGACCCGACGCTCGAACTGGTGGCCTGCGGGTCGTCCGGCTCCGGGATGCCGACCTTCGGCGACTGGGAGCGGACGGTGCTGGAGCACGCGTACGACCACGTCGACTTCATCTCGGCGCACGCCTACTACCAGGAGCGCGGCGGCGACCTCGGCTCCTTCCTCGCGTCCTCGCTCGACATGCAGTACTTCATCGACACCGTGGTCGCGGCCGCCGATCACGTCGGCAGCAAGCGCAAGAGCACGAAGAAGATCGCCATCTCCTTCGACGAGTGGAACGTCTGGTACCTGGACGAGCACAAGGAGTCGGACGAGGTCAACGACGAGTGGCGCATCGCTCCCCGCCAGCTGGAGGACGTCTACTCCGTCGCGGACGCTGTCGTCGTCGGCAACCTGCTGATCACGCTGCTGAAGAACCACGACCGCGTGCGCAGCGCCTCCCTCGCCCAGCTCGTCAACGTGATCGCGCCGATCATGACCGAGCCGGGCGGAGCGGTCTGGCGGCAGACGACCTTCTTCCCGTTCTCGGTGACCAGCCGGCTGGCGAAGGGCGACGTGCTGCGTCCCACCATCCGCACGGGCAGCTACGAGACCGCCGTGTACGGCGAGGCCGGGATCGTGGACGCGGTCGCGACGCACGACGCCGAGAGCGGCCGGTCCGCGGTGTTCCTGGTGAATCGCAGCCAGACCGCGGCGGAGACGGTGCGCATCGACGTGCGCGACCTCGGCGCATCGACGGTCGAAGAGGCGCTGAGCCTGTTCGACGACGACGTGTACGCCAAGAACACGCTCGCCGACCAGGAGCGCGTCGGCCTGCGCACGAATGGCAGCGCGACGCTCGCCGACGGCGTTCTCACCATCGAGCTCCCGCCGGTCTCCTGGACGGCGGTCGCGCTCGCCTGATCGCGCCTCCGCGCACGCACCGGGGCTGGAGGCCCGCCGACGCGGCGGGTGTCCAGCCCCGCGTGCTAGCGTCCATACGGCCGCAAGGGGGAAGGGGTCCGGTGTCCAAGAGGATGTTCGCGCAGCTCTGCGCGACGCTCGTGTTCGCCCTCCTCGCCGTGCTGTTCGGTCGCGGGATGCACGACATCGGCGGTGTGATCGTGTTCGCCGTGTGCGTCGTCGCGACGATCGTCTCCGCCTTCCGGGTGCGCTCGCTGCGCGCCAAGGACGTCGCCGCGCGCAGGCGTGTCCCCCAAAATGCCGCTACCGACCGGGACGGGCGTCCGTCAGGCTCGATTCGATGAGCGGGCAACGGGAACTGAAGCGCGAGACGGACGCGGCGCACGGCACCGTGCTGCGCCCGTTCCGCAGCCTGTTCGTGCGCGGCCTGGTCGCCATCCTCGCGCTGACGACGCCCGTGTTCGCGGTGCTGTACTGGCTGACGATCCCGGACGGCCCGTGGGCGGTCGTCCTCGTCGCGCACCTGCTGGTGATCGCCGCGACCGTTCTCGGGGTCTTCGCCTTCTTCTCCACGACGATCACACTTCGCGCCGACGGCGTGCGCGAACGCGGCTTCTTCGGCCGCACCGTGCTCGTCCGCCCGTCCGACGTCGGCTCGATCGTGCTCATCCAGCTCTACGAGAGCAGCACGCTCGACACCCTCCCCCAGCTGTTCGTGACCGGCACCGACGGCCGGCTGCTGCTGCGGATGCGCGGCCAGTTCTGGCCGCTGGAGGACATGGAGCGCGTGGCGGAGGAGCTCGACGTGCCGGTCACGCGGCCCGAGGACTCCATGACGCTCACGCAGCTGCGGCGCACCTCCCCCGAGCTGCTCTACTGGTTCGAGCGCATGCCGCGCTTCCGCTGACTGCGCGACTGCCCCTGTCCGGAACGTCTGCGCCTGCGCGAGCAGGGGGCATACGTTCCGAACGGGGGCAGTCAGCCGTCAGACGGTGGCGTCGGTGCGGATGCCGAGGACCGGGCCGCGCGGGGTGCTGGAGGGCAGCTCGTGGAAGCCGAGCCGGTCGTAGAACGCGCGGGCGTCGTGGTTGTCGGGCGACATCGTCAGGTAGACGGCGGGGACGCCGCGCTCGCGCAGAGCGGCGAGCAGGGTGCGGATGAGCCGGCGGCCGAAGCCCTGGCCCTGCAGTTCGGGGAGCAGGTCGATGTGCAGGTGCGCCGGATACTCGGCGACCTCGGGCGGGATGGAGCCGCGCACGTTCCTCCCGTAGCCGATCATCCCGCGCTCGTTGTCGTCCTTCGCGGACTCCAGCGGGTGCGCGGCGATGAAGCCGGGACGCCACTCGGCGTCGTACCAGTCGGCGTACGCCAGCGAGTCGGCGACCGCGATCACGTAGCCCGCGACGTGGTCGCCGGTGTCGACGACGAACGCGAGGTCGGGCTGGTAGGCGGCGTACGGCCCCGCGAAGATGTCCGGCAGCAGCGCGTCGTCGGAGTACAGCCCCGTCGCGTCGCCGCCGCTCGCGCCGGTGAGCACGCACACGCGGTAGAGGTCGTCGCGGTCGGAGGGCTGGTACGGACGGATCAGAGTCACCGTGAAAGTATGGCAGCGTGAGCCAGACCACTGCCGCCGGCCCGCGCAGCAAGGGGTTGCTGACGCCGCATCCCGGCGCACCCGTGCGCATCGAGCGGCGGTTCCCCGGTGAGGCGGCCGGCGCGTTCGTGCGGCACTACTGGCTGCCGCGCTGGGCGCTCCCCGCCGGCGCCGAGGTGCGGCAGGGCGTGCTGGAGTACCCGACGGCGAACCTGGTCGTCGAGGCCGATTCGGTGCTCCTGCACCGCGCGAGCCGCGGGCTCTCCGTCCGCGCGCTGCGCGGCGAGGGCTGGGCGTTCGGCGTGATGCTGCGCCCGGGGACCGCGCGGTCCTGGACGGGGGTCTCGCTGCGTGGGCTGCCGCCGGCCATCCCCCTGCCGGCGCTGGTGCCGGGGACGCGGGAGGCGGTGCAGGCGGCGGTACCGGCCGTCCGCGACCGGATGGCGGCGGGCGACGACGGCGGTGCACTGGACGCGTTCGAGGACGCGATCGCCGGGCTGGCCGCGCCCGGCTCCGACGCCGCGCTGGTGGACGCGATCGTCGCCGCCGTCGAAGAGGACCGCGACCTCCTGCGCGTCGAGCAGCTCGCCGACCGGTTCGGGCTCGGCGTCCGCAGTCTGCAGCGGCTCGTCGCCGGGCACATCGGGTTCGGCCCCAAGTGGCTCATCCAGCGCTACCGGCTGCAGGAGGCGGCGGCGGTGCTGCGCGCGGACGACCCGCCGCCGATCGGGATGCTCGCCGCCGACCTCGGCTACGCCGACCAGGCGCACTTCACGCGCGAGTTCAAGGCCGTGGTCGGCGCGACCCCCGGTGCGTACGCCGCGCAGGTGGCGGCGGAGCGGGCGGGGGCGCCGTGACCGCGCCCGGCCTCGATCCCGCGACCGCGCTGGCGCCGTGGCGCGAGCGCTGGCGGCTCACCGCCGACGGCGCGGCGTTCGCGACGCCGTCCAGCATCCTGCAGCCGGTCATCAGCGCCGGCCGGCCCGCGTACCTCAAGCTCGCGACGGTGGACGAGGAGGCGGCGGGCGCGCGGGTGCTGGCCTGGTGGGCGAGCCGCGGCGCCGCCGCCGTGTTCGAGGCGGACGGGGACGCCGTGGTGATGGAGCGCGCGACCGGCGACCGCTCCCTCGCCGCACTCGCGGAGTCCGGTCCGGCCGGGGACGACGAGGCGACACGGGTGCTCTGCCGCACCGGGCTCGCCCTGCACCGGGTGGACGATGTGCCGCGTCCCGGCGGGATCGTCGGCCTGCGCCGCTGGTTCCGGGAGCTGTTCGAGCACGCGGCGGAACATCCCGGCGCCCACGACGGGCTGTTCCCGGTCGCGGCAGCGACCGCGGACGCGCTGGTCGGCGGCGGGGCGGACGTCGTGCTGCACGGCGACCTGCACCACGGCAACGTGCTCGACTTCGGCGCGCACGGCTGGCGCGCGATCGACCCCAAGCACCTCCACGGCGACCCGGCGTTCGACTTCGCGAACATCCTGTGCAACCCGTCCCCGGCCGTCGCGCTGCGGCCGGGGCGGCTGGAGCGGACGGTCGCGGTCATCGCGGAGGAGACCGGGGTGGACGAGCGGCGGATGCTGGAGTGGGTGCTGGCCTGGTGCGGGCTGTCGGCGGCGTGGTCGGAGCGGTCGGGCGGGGACCCGTCGACCGCGGTCGGGGTCGGGCGGCGGGCGCGGGCGGTGCTCGGGAGGTAGGCGGGCGGCGTGCAATACTTTTGCGGAGGAAGTAACTGCGCGAGGGAGCGGCATGACCATCGACACCATCCACCTGACGGCCGGCGGCGTGAGCGTGCTGATCGATGTGCGGGGTGGGCTGCTGCCCGCGATCGCGCACTGGGGTGCCGCGCTCGGCGAGCTGGACGCGGCGAGCGCCAGGGCCGTCGTCCTCGCCGGCGTCCCACCCCAGGCGAACAACACGGTCGACGAGCCGGTGCGGGTCGCCCTGCTGCCGGAGCAGCGCACGGGCTGGCTGGGGCGTCCTGGGCTGAGCGGGAGCAGGGACGGCGCGGCGTGGTCGCCATGGTTCCGGGTCACGGCCGTAGACACCGACGCCGAGCCGGTGGACGGGCTGGTCACGCTCCCCGGCGGTGCGGTCCGGGTGAGCGCACGGGACGACACCGCGGAGCTGGAGCTCGCGATCGACATCGAGCTGAGCGCGGCGGGCGTGCTGCGGACCGCCGCGACCCTCACCAACCACGGCGACGCCTACCTGCTCGAGGACCTGTCGCTGGCCCTGCCGCTCCCGCCGCGGGCGCGGCAGACGCTCGATTTCGCCGGCCGCTGGGGCAAGGAGCGCACCCCGCAGCGCGGCGAGCTGACCGTCGGCGCGCACGTGCGCGAGGGCAGGCGCGGACGCACGGGGGCGGACGCGGCGACGCTGCTCACCGTGGGCGAGCCGGGCTTCGGCTTCGCGCGCGGGGAGGTGTGGGGCGTCCACGTCGGCTTCAGCGGCAACCACAGGCACTACGCGGAGCGGCTCTCCAGCGGGGAGCAGGTCGCGGGCGGCGGCGAGCTGCTGCTGCCGGGCGAGGTCGTGCTCGGCACCGGCGAGAGCTACCGCACGCCGTGGCTCTACGGCGCCTGGGGCGACGGCCTGGACGACCAGGCCGGGCGGCTGCACCGCCACCTGCGCGCCCGGCCGCAGCATCCCCGCCGGCCGCGCCCGGTGACGCTCAACGTGTGGGAGGCGGTCTACTTCGACCACGACCTCGCCCGGCTGACCGACCTCGCCGACCGTGCGGCGGCGATCGGCGTCGAGCGCTACGTGCTGGACGACGGCTGGTTCCGGCACCGCCGCAACGACAGGGCCGGGCTCGGGGACTGGTACGTGGACGAGCAGGTCTGGCCGGACGGCCTCACCCCGCTGATCGACCACGTGCGCGGGCTCGGGATGGAGTTCGGCCTCTGGTTCGAGCCGGAGATGGTGAACGTCGACTCCGACCTCGCGCGGGCGCATCCCGACTGGGTCATGCAGACCGGCGGCCGGCTGCCCGTGGAATCGCGGCACCAGCAGGTGCTGAACCTGGGCATCCCGGAGGCGTACGCCTACATCCGCGACCGGATGGTGGACATCCTCTCGCACGACGACATCGCCTACATCAAGTGGGACCACAATCGCGACCTGGTGGACGCCGGCACCTGGCCGGGCGGCCGTCCCGGCGTGCACGAGCAGACGCTGGCGACCTACCGGCTGATGGACGAGCTCAAGGAGCGCTTCCCGGGGCTCGAGATCGAGTCCTGCTCGTCCGGCGGCGCGCGCGTGGATCTCGGCGTGATCGAGCGCACCGACCGGGTGTGGGTGTCGGACTGCATCGACCCGCTGGAGCGGCAGCAGATGCACCGCTGGACGCAGCAGCTGCTGCCGCCGGAGCTGCTCGGCGCGCACGTCGCGTCCGGGCGGTCGCACACGACCCACCGCGAGCACGACCTCGGCTTCCGCGCGGCGACGGCGCTGGTCGGGCACTTCGGGATCGAGTGGGACCTCGCCGCCGCGTCCGATGCGGAGCTGGCGGCGCTGGCCGAGTGGACGGCGTTCTACCGCGAGCGCAGGGACCTGCTGCACGGCGGCGAGCTGGTGCGCATGGACGAGGTGGACCCGACGCTGTGGGTGAGCGGCGTCGTCGCGCCCGACCGCGGCCGCGCACTGTTCTCGCTCGCCTACCTCGGCCGCTCGGACGCCGGGCCGCTCGGGCGGATCACGCTGCGCGGCCTCGACCCGGACCGGAGCTACCGGGTTCGGCCGCTCGCGCTCGGGGATCCGGCGGGCGGCTACCGCGTTCCGCCGTGGTTCGCGGGCACCGAGAGCGGCGTCCCGGTCGGCACGGACGGCAGCACGCCGCTGTCGCGGAGCCTGACGCCGGAGGAGACGGAGGGCGTCGTCCTGAGCGGCCGGACGCTCGAGGCGGCCGGGCTCTCGGCGCCGCTGTCGTTCCCCGACCGGGTCTGGCTCATCGACGTCACGGAGGTGTGAGCCGGCGCCCGCGCCATCGCTTCCGGAGTTGTTCACGCCACCGCGCGGCGTGTTGCGTGAAGAACTCCGGAACGGATGGCGAGGGGCGCGAGCGGGCGGCGGAGCGGCGGGGGATCAGCGGAGCATGCGGGAGCGGATGGCGGTCGCGGCGGCGCCGCGCGCCCACTCGGTGAAGGCGAACGGCTGCACCTGGACCGGCGTGCGCACGCTGTCCCAGACGGCGGCGCCGGAGAGGGCGGTCAGCATCGCGTGCTCGCCGACCTCGCCCAGCCGGGCGCCCTCGCCCGCGACGACGATCGTCGCCGGGTCGACCGTGTTCATCACGGAGGCCAGCAGCAGGCCGAGCGCCGAGGCCGCCTCGTCCACCACCGCACGCAGCGTCGGATCTCCGCGGGAGGCGCCGCGCAGCACCGCGTCGTAGCCGACCGGCCCGCCGGTCGCGCGCTGCGCGGCGGACTCGACGGCCTCCGTCGTCAGCAGCGCGCTCGCGCAGCCGTGGTGGCCGCGCCAGCAGGCGGCGTCCGTCCAGACCAGAAGCTGGTGCCCGATGCTGCCGAGCGCGCCGTGCGCGCCGGCGACGAGCGCGCCGCCCGCGACCAGGCCCATCCCGATGCCCGCGCCGATCGTCACGACGACGAAGGTGTCGAGGCCGCGGCCGGCGCCGAACCAGTGCTGCGCCTGCGTGAGCGCGTTGACGTCGTTGGCGACCGTCACCGGGAGGCCGAGGCGCGCCTCCACCAGGTCGGCGAGCGGGACGTCCGCCCACTCCAGAAAGTGCGACTCCCCCACCGTCCTGCCGTCGGCGGTGTTGCCGCCGAGGCTGATCCCCACGCCAGAGAGCGGCGCGTACGCGGCGGGGAGCGCGCGGACGACGCCCGCGACCGCGTCGGCGACCGTGTCGGGCGCGTGCCCGGCGAGCGGCGCCTCCAGCTCGGCGCGGATCTCGCCGCGCAGATCGGTGACCACCGCGTAGACGGCGTCGGCGGTGATCTTCACGCCCGCGAAGTGCTCGGCGGCCGGGTCGAGGTCGAGCGGCAGGATCGGCCGCCCCGCCGCACGCACGAGCGGGCGCCCCTCGAACAGCCGTCCGGAGGCGAGCAACGGCTTGGTCAGGCGGGTGAGGCTCGGGCCGGACAGGCCGAGCCGCTCGGCGAGCTCGACACGCGAGAGCGGGCCGTGGATGAGGATCTCCAGCAGAACGCGCTGGGCGCTCTCCGGGGCTCCTTCCGCGACGACAGTCTCAGTCATGCCGACATTCTAAGGTTCCCGGTCCTCGATCGGGTGTTGACACCGCATTTAGTTTTGCTGCAACATTAATCCCGTTCGGTCACGACGAAGGAGTCTTGATGGCCATCACGACCACACCACGCACCGCTCCCACCGGTCAGGCGGCACCGCCGGCCACCGGCCGCTCCGCCCCGAGAGCGCCGCGCCCCCGCGGAGGCGACGGCCTCGTCGCGCTGCTGTTCATCGCCCCCGCCGCGATCGGCTTCCTGGTGTTCCTCGCCTGGCCGACCCTGCGCGGCATCTACCTCAGCTTCACCAGCTACAACCTGCTCACCCCCGAGAAGTGGATCGGCTTCGGCAACTACATCCGGATGGCGAACGACCCCATCTTCTGGCACTCGCTCGGGGTGACCGTCGAGTACGTCGTCATCAACATCGGCGTGCAGACCGCCGTCGCCCTGCTCATCGCGGTGCTCATGCAGCGGCTCACGCGCTCGACGTTCCTGCGCGGCGTCGTGCTCGCGCCGTACCTGGTCTCCAACGTCGTCGCCGGTATCGTCTGGCTCTGGATCCTGGACACCCAGCTCGGCATCGGCAACCAGCTGCTCGGCGCGCTCGGGCTCGAGCACATCCCGTTCTTCGCGAGCGAGACCTGGTCCATCCCGACCATCGCGCTCGTGAACGTCTGGCGGCACGTCGGCTACACCGCGCTGCTGCTGTTCGCCGGGCTGCAGGCGATCCCCTCGCACGTCTACGAGGCGGCGAGGGTGGACGGCGCGAGCGAGTGGCGGACGTTCTGGAGCGTCACCATGCCGCTGCTGCGCCCGGTGCTCGCCGTCGTGCTGATCATCACCGTGATCGGCTCGTTCCAGGTCTTCGACACCGTCGCCGTCACCACGAACGGCGGACCGGCGAACGCCACCAACGTGCTGCAGAAGTACATCTACGACCTCGCCTTCGGCCGCTTCCAGTTCGGCTACGCGTCGGCGATCTCGGTGGCGCTGCTCGTGGTCCTGAGCGTGATCACGATCATCCAGTACCGCCTCACCCGCGCCGGCACGACCGACCTCGACTGACCGCAGGCGAAGGAGCCTCGACATGACAACCATCGAACCCACCCTGCCCGCGGCCCCCGCCGGAACCGGCCGCCGCCTCCCGGTCGGCCGCACGATCGCCTGGATCGTGATGGTCCTGATCATCCTGGTGACGCTGTTCCCCTTCTACTGGATGCTGCGGACTGCCCTCTCCACCAACACCGCCCTGGCCTCCGACCCGAGCTCGCTGCTCCCGGTCGACCTCACGCTCGGCGGCTTCGCCAGGGTGTTCGGGCTGCAGAGCACCGAGGAGGCGCTCGCCCAGGGCGGCTCCGGCGCCTCCGTCGACTTCTGGCGGTACCTGCTCAACTCGGTGCTGGTCGCCACGACCGTCGCGGTCTGCCAGACCTTCTTCTCCGCGATGGCGGCGTACGCGTTCGCCCGGCTGCGGTTCCGCGGCAGGAACGCGATCTTCGCGCTGTTCCTCGCGGGCCTGATGGTGCCGGCGATCTTCACGCTGCTGCCGAACTTCGTGCTCATCAAGCAGCTCGGACTCGTCGACACGCTGCTCGGGATCACCCTCCCCAGCCTGTTCATGACGCCGTTCGCGGTGTTCTTCCTGCGCCAGTTCTTCATGAACGTGCCGAGGGAGGTGGAGGAGGCGGCGCTGCTGGACGGCGCGGGCAGGGTGCGCATCTTCTTCCGGGTGATGCTGCCGATGTCCTCGGCACCGATCGTGACGCTCGGCATCCTCACCTACATCACCGCCTGGAACGACTACTTCTGGCCGCTGATGGTCAGCTACACCGACCAGTCGCGCGTGCTCACGGTCGCGCTCAGCGTGTTCCGCGCGCAGACGCCGCAGAGCGGCACCGACTGGTCGGGCCTGATGGCCGCGACGCTCGTCGCGGCCCTGCCGATGCTCGTGCTCTTCGGGGTGTTCGCGCGCCGGATCGTCAACTCCATCGGCTTCACCGGACTGAAATGAGGACCACCAT
This sequence comes from Leifsonia sp., assembly GCF_051955155.1. Lineage (NCBI taxonomy): Bacteria > Bacillati > Actinomycetota > Actinomycetes > Micrococcales > Microbacteriaceae > Leifsonia > Leifsonia sp. The sequence goes on along the minus strand of NZ_JBQCGZ010000051.1, from coordinate 21,618 downwards.
GCGCTCATCCCGCAGAACCCGGATCCGCTCCGCCGCGGCCGCGATCGCCGCCGGCGCCGGCCTCGTCCTCTCCGGCTGCGCCGCCGGCGGCGCGAGCGAGCCGGCGAACACCGTCAGCTACTGGCTGTGGGACTCCAACCAGCTGCCCGCGTACCAGAAGTGCGCGGCCGGCTTCGAGAAGGAGAACCCCGGCCTGACCGTGAAGATCACGCAGCTCGGCTGGAACGACTACTGGACCAAGCTCACCGCCGGGTTCATCGCCGGCACCCAGCCGGACGTGTTCACCGACCACATCTCGAAGTTCGCGCAGTTCGTCGACCTGGGCGTGCTCCAGCCGCTGGACGAGCTGGACGCGACGAAGGGCATCGACGACGCCATCTACCAGCCGGGACTCGCCGACAGCTGGCGCGGCCCGGACGGCCACCGCTACGGGACGCCGAAGGACTGGGACACGATCTCGCTGTTCTACAACAAGAAGGTCACGCAGGCGGCGGGCGTGAGCGACGCCGAGCTGAACGCGCTGGACTGGAACCCCACCGACGGCGGCAGCTTCGAGAAGATGCTCGCCCACCTCACCGTCGACGCCAACGGCGTACGCGGCGACGAGCCCGGCTTCGACAAGAACCACGTCGCGACGTACGGCCTCGCCAGCAACGACGCGGGCGGCGCGGACGGCCAGACCCAGTGGAGCGCGTTCACCGGCTCGACGGGATGGACGTACACGGACAAGAAGGTCTGGGGCACCCACTACAACTACGACGACAAGCGGTTCCAGGACACGATCTCCTGGTACTTCGGGCTCGCCAAGAAGGGCTACCTCGCGCCGTTCACCGCCTACTCCGCCTCCAACGGACCCGAGGTGCAGCTCGGCAGCGGCAAGGCGGCGCTGTCCATGAACGGGTCGTGGATGATCAGCACCTACGCCCAGCTCAAGGGCGTGGAGGTCGGGATGGCGCTCACGCCCGTCGGGCCGACCGGGAAGCGCGCGTCCATGCTCAACGGCCTGGCCGACTCCGTCACCAAGAACGCCGCCAACAAGGAGGGCGCGGGCAAGTGGGTCGCCTACCTGGCCTCGCCCGCCTGCCAGGACATCGTCGGCGAGCAGGGCATCGTGTTCCCCGCCGTGAAGTCCGGCACCGACAAGGCGATCGCCGCGTACAACGCGCGCGGGCTCGACGTCTCCTCGTTCACGAGGCAGGTCGAGGACAAGACCACGTTCTCGTTCCCGATCACCAACTACGCGGCCGACATCACCGCGCTGATGGCCCCGGCGATGCAGAACGTGTACGCGAACGGCGCTCCGGTCTCCACGCTGACGACGACCAACCGGCAAATCGACCAGCTCTTCGAGCAGGGCGGCTGAGCGGCCGGGCCGGCCATCCATCGATTCCCGAACCACCACCCCAAACCTCCGAAAGAGAGTGACATGACCTTCTCCATCGCCATGGTCGGCGCCGGCCAGTTCGCCGGTCAGTTCGCGAAGCTGTTCGCGCTGCACCCGGGTGTGAGCGCGGTCTACGCGACCGACCTGCTGCCGGAGCGCGCGGAGCGGCTGAACGCCGAGTACCACCTGGACGGGACCCTCCCGTCGTTCGAGGCGGCGCTCGAGGACCCGCGCGTGGACGCCGTCGCCATCTTCACCCAGCGCTGGACGCACGGGCCGCTCGTGGTGCGTGCGCTGGAGGCGGGCAAGCACGTCTACTCGGCCGTCCCGATGGCGATCAGCGCGGACGAGATCGCGGCGATCATCGACGCGGTGCGCCGCACCGGGCTCACCTACATGATGGGCGAGACCAGCCACTACAACCCGGCCACCGTGTACGCGCGCTCGCAGATCGCGGAGGGCGCGTTCGGCCGCGTGTTCTACGCCGAGGGCGACTACGTGCACGACATGGACCTCGGCTTCTACGACGCCTACCGGTACTCCGGGGGCGAGGAGTGGAAATCCACCGCGAGCTACCCGCCGCTGCTCTACCCGACGCATTCGATCGGCGGCATCCTCGGCGCGTGGGGGACGCACGCCGTGAGCGTCTCGGCGATCGGCGTGGTGGACGACCGCGGCGACGGGGTCTTCGACCGCGAGGTGAGCATGTTCGGCAACGACTTCTCCAACGCGACGGCGCTGTTCGAGGTGGCGGGCGGCGGGTCGTTCCGCACGAACGAGTTCCGCCGGGTGGGCTATCCGTCGCACATCCGCGAGTCCCGGTTCCGGTTCTTCGGGACCGAGGGCAGCTTCGAGCAGCTCGCGACGGTGTCGCACCGCACCGACAAGGACGGCGTGACCGACATCACCGACCTGCTGCAGCCGAAGCCGACGCTCTCGCCGGACGACCCGTCGCTCGCGCACGTCTCCCCCGCGCTGCGGGACGCGTTCACCTCGGGCAGCGCTCCCATCCACGACCGGGCCCGGCTGCCGCGCGAGTTCGACCACGTGACGAACGGCCACGAGGGCAGCCACCACTTCCTCGCGGACGACTTCGTGCGCGCGGTGAACGAGCGCAGCCTCCCGCCGGTCAACGCCTGGCAGGCCGCGCGCTACACGCTGCCCGGAATCGTCGCCCACGAGAGCGCCCAGCAGAACGGCGCACGCCTCCCCATCCCCGACTTCGGCGAGGCCCCCACCTCCCTCTAACCCACCCCGCAAACCGCCGAGTACGCAGAATCTCTGCGTACTCGGCGGTTTTGGGCGCACTTTCTACGTACTCGGCGGAGTCGGGGGCGGGGGTTGGGGTGCTGGGGCGCGGAGGAAGGGGTGCGGGAGGGCACTCTCCCGGGCGAGGCGGTGCGCGAGCGGGGCCCAGACGATGATCGCGACGCCGGCGCCCAAGAGCAGTCCGCCGATGGTGTCGCTCAGCCAGTGCGCGCCGAGGTAGGTCCTGCTCACCGCCATCAGCACCGCCCACGCGACGCCGGCGCACCACACCCACACGCGCGGGAACAGGATCCCGAGCACCACCGCCATCGTCGCGGCGTTCGCCGTATGCCCCGACGGGAATGAACCGGTGTCGACCGCGACCAGGATGTCGGTCGGGCGGGCGCGGCCGACCGTGTGCTTGAGCACCTGGACGGCCAGCACCGACAGCAGGCTCGCGACCGCGAAGAACGTCGCGCCCCACGGCCGCCGGAAGGCGAGCAGCAGCAGGAAGATGACGAGCGGGATGATCACCGAGCCGATGATCCCGCCGCCGACGTAGTTGAAGAACAGCGCGGGGACGGTCCAGAACGGCGAGCGGTGCTCGACGATCTCCTCCATCCACTCGGCGTCGACGGCGAACGGCTCCTGCGGCCGGAGCGCGATGATCGCGCCGAGCAGGACGACGAGCCCGACCCCGACCGAGGCGGAGATCAGCGGCCAGCGCCTGCTGACCTCCCTGGCTGTGCGGATGTCGTCTGGGCTCGCCATGCCCCCACCGTACCTGCGGGGGCCGCCTGCCGTCAGTGCGCCAGCTCGGGCACCGTCCGCGGGCGGACGACCAGCCACAGCGAGGCAATGGAGACCAGCGCGCAGATCGCCATGACAGCGCCCATCGGTGCGGCGCTGCCGACGCCGAGAATGCCGACGATCGGCGAGACGATCCCGGCGATGCCGAAGTTGAGCGCGCCGAGCAGGCTCGCGGCGGTCCCCGCCTCGTGGCCGTGCCCGTTCAGCGCGAGCACCTGGACGCACGGGAAGCCGAACCCGCACGCCGCGATGAAGAACCACAGCGGGATGGCGGTGCCCCACAGCCCCACGTGGGCCTGGTCGAGCACGACGATCGCCACCGAGGAGAGGAACATCACGACCGTGGAGACCGCGAGGATCCACTGCGGGCCGAAGTACTTGGTCAGCCGCGACGCCGACTGCACGCCGATGATGATGCCGATCGAGTTCACGGCGAACAGCAGGCCGTACTCCTGCGCGTTGAACCGGTAGATCTCCTGGAAGATGAAGGAGCTCGACGACAGGTAGGAGAACAGGCCGGTGAAGTTCGCGGCGCCGACGATGGCGATGCCGACGAACACGCGGTCGCTCAGCACAGACTTGTAGCGCTGGGCGACGGTCGAGTGGCCGGCGTCGTGGCGGCGCGCCTTGGGCAGGGTCTCGACGATCCAGAGCGAGACGCAGACGATGACGAACAGGCCGTAGCAGGCGAGCACGACGAAGATGCCGCGCCAGGGCATGACGAGCAGCAGCCAGGAGCCGATCACCGGCGCGAGCACCGGGGCGAGGCCGTTGACGAGCGCGAGCCTGCTCAGCATCCGCACCAGCGGGCGGCCGCCGAACAGGTCGCGGACCATCGCCATCGCGACGACGCCGCCCGCCGCGGCGCCGATTCCCTGCAGGGCGCGCGCGGCGCCGAGCAGCTCGACGTTCGGGGCGACGGCCGCGGCGAGGCAGGCCACGATGTGCACGGCGGTCGCGGCGATCAGCGGCAGCCGGCGGCCGATCTTGTCCGACCACGGCCCCACCAGCAGCTGGCCGACGCCGAAGCCGATCGTGGTGGCCGTCAGCGTGAGCTGGATGGCCGCGGTGGAGACCTGGAAGTCCTCCTGCAGGGTCGGCAGAGCGGGCAGGTAGGTGTCGATCGTGAACGGCCCGAGCGCGGTCAGGGCGCCGAGGATGAGGATGTACGCCGGGCGCTGACGGCCGGAGAGCGAGTCGCCTGGATGCACGACGGTGGTCACGAAGAGGTCCTTGCTGGGTCGGGGGTGGTCGGTGCGGTCGGTGCGGTTCGGGGTGTTCTCGGTGCTGGATGCGCCGGGGACGGGTGCAGGCAGCGGCCGCGTCCGGGGGGGCGGCGCGCGCGCCCGTCCTGGGCTGCGATCTGCGACGGTGCAGTGGAGGGGTGCGGCGCCCGAGTGGTGGGCGTCGTCGGTGCGATCGGTGGTGACGGTTGCGACAGAGAAGCACCGCGTCGATGCGCGGTGCTCACGTCCCTTCTCGAATCGATTCGACCCGCGGGACGCTCCCCATCCTATATCCTCCAGCCCCGAAATGTGAACGTGCGCAGGCCCGCGAGCACAGGAAAAACGTCCCTCATCGCGCCGAGCGGCGACGGTTTTCCTGTGCTCGGCGGCCCGGGGCGGGGTCGGGGCGGGTTCGGGGCGCCCGGGCGGGTCAGGGGGCGGCGGGGGCGGCGAGGAGGGGGGTGAAGGCGAGCTCGGCGGCGCCGATCATGAGGATGTCGCTGCCGAGGGCGGCGCGCGTGATCGTGAGCGTCTCGGCGGAGGCGGCGAGCGCCTGCGCGGCGACGAGGTCCGGGAGGCGGTCCGGCGCGAGCTCGTGCAGCGCGCCGAGGAACCCGCCGAGCACGATCCGCTCCGGGTCGAAGACGTTCGTCGCGTTGCGCAGCGCGACGGCCAGGAAGCCGAGCTGGCGGTCCACCTCGGCGGTCACCGCCGGATCCCCCGCCGCCACCGCGGCCGCGAGCGCGCCGGCCAGCTCGTCCGGGTCGGCGGCGGCCAAGCCGAGCGCGGCGAGCAGCGCGCGCTGGCTCACCTCGGTCTCCAGGCAGCCGATCGCGCCGCAGTGGCAGCGGACGCCCGCCGAGTTCACGAGGGTGTGGCCGAGCTCGCCGGCGTAGCCGCTGATCCCCGTGAGCGGCGACCCGCCGACGATCACGCCGGCGCCGATGCCGGACGCGCCGCCGTTCACGTAGACGAGCTCCGACGCGCCGCGTCCCGCGCCGAACAGCCGCTCAGCGTTCGCGCCGAGGCTCGCGTCGTTGGCGGCCAGCACCGGGTACCCGGTCGCCTCGGCCAGCTGCGCGGCGAACGGCTCCTCCGACCACTCCAGGTGCGGGGCGAGCCGCACCACGCCGTCCTCCTCGCGGACCAGGCCGGGGACCGCGACGCCGATGCCGACGACGCGCGCGGCCGCGCCCAGGTCCGGCCGCAGCCCGTCGATCACGGCGGACGCGATCGCCGCCGCCTCCTGCGCGGTCGGGACGTGCCCGGTCGGGTAGCGCACGCGCCGGTGCACGACGGCGTCCAGCCCCACCACCCCGACGGTCACCGCATCCACCTCGGGGTTCACGGCGATCGCGACGACCCGGCCGTCCGGGGCGATCACCGGGGACGACCGGCCGACCCGGTTGCTCGACTCCGGGTCGCGCTCGACGACCAGCCCCAGCTCGGCCAGCTCGGCGACCAGCGCGCCGATGGTCGAGCGGTTCAGCCCGGTCGCCTGCGTGAGCGCCGAGCGCGCGACGGGACCGCCGCGGTGGACGATGCCGAGCACCGTCGCGAGGTTGTGCCGCCGCACCGTGTCGAGGTTCGTCCCCGCCGTCGTCCTGCCGTTCATGGTCCCGAGTACTGTATTACAGCTCGGCGGTACCCCCGTCGGCGGCGGCCGTGCGACCGGTGGCCGCGTCGAGCAGCGTGAACGCGAACCCGGCCGGGCCGCTCGCGCTCAGCCGGTCGCCTGCGCGGGTCACCGCGTACTCCGCGACCTCGCCGTCCGGGGTCACGACCGTGACGTCCCGCGTCCCGTCCGGCCCGGGATACACCGCGAGCGTCAGGCCCTCCCGGTAGTCGTGATCGGGCCGGTCGTCGCGCGCGCCGAGCGGCAGGACGGCGCCCTCCCGCACGTACAGCGGGATGCTGTCGAAGCCATGCGTCTCGCGCCGCCACCGGCCGCCGGCGACGGTGCGGCCGGAGAAGTACTCGGTCCACGTCCCGTCCGGCAGGTAGAACTCCACCTCGGAGGCGGAGAACACCGGGGCGACCAGGAGGTCGGCGCCGAGCATGTACTGCCGGTCCAGGTGGTCGACGGCCGGGTCGCCGGGGAACTCCAGCTGCATCGGCCGCATCACCGGGGTGCCGGTGCTGTGCGCCTCGTGGCCGGCGGCGAACAGGTACGGCATCAGCCGCAGCTTGAGCTTGGTGAAGAGACGCGTGACCTCCACCGCCTCCTCGTCGAACGCCCACGGCACCCGCACCGAGTCGCTGCCGTGCAGCCGCGAGTGGCTGGAGAGCAGGCCGAACGCCGTCCAGCGCTTGAAGACGCCCGCGTCCGGCGTCCCCTCGAAGCCGCCGATGTCGTGGCTCCAGAAGCCGAAACCGCTGAACGCGAGCGAGAGCCCGCCGCGCAGGGTCTCGGCCATCGACTCGTACGAGGACGTGTTGTCGCCGCCCCAGTGCACGGGCATCGTCTGGCCGCCCGCCGTCGCCGAGCGGGCGAACACCACCGCGTCGCCATCGCCCCGCTCCTCGCGCAGCACCGCGAACACGGCTTCGTTGTAGAGCTGGGTGTAGAGGTTGTGCATCCGCTCGGGCGACGACCCGTCGAAGTAGTCGACCTGCAACGGGATGCGCTCGCCGAAGTCGGTCTTGAAGCAGTCGACGCCCTGCGCGATGAGCCCGCGCAGCTTGTCCTGGTACCAGCGGGTCGCGTCGGGGTTCGTGAAGTCGACCAGTCCCATCCCCGCCTGCCACAGGTCCCACTGCCAGACGTCGCCGTTCGCCCGCCTGACCAGGTACCCGGCGGCGGCCGCCTCGGCGAACAGCGGCGAGCGCTGGCCGATGTACGGGTTGATCCAGACGCACACGCGCAGGTCCTTCTCGTGCAGGCGGCGCAGCATCCCGTCCGGGTCGGGGAAGGTGCGCGGGTCCCACTCGAAGTCGCACCAGTTGAATTCGCGCATCCAGAAGCAGTCGAAGTGGAAGACCGACAGCGGCAGGTCGCGCTCGGCCATACCGTCGATGAACGAGGTGACGGTGGCCTCGTCGTAGGAGGTGGTGAAGCTGGTGGACAGCCAGAGGCCGTACGACCAGGCGGGCACCGACGCGGGCCGACCGGTGAGCGCGGTGTAGCGCTCCAGGATCCGCTTCGGCGTCGGGCCGTTCACGATGTAGTACTGCAGGCTCTCGCCCGGCACCGAGAACTGGACGCGCTCCACCGTCTCCGAGCCGACCTCGTACGAGACGTGGCCGGGGTGGTCCACGAAGACGCCGTAGCCGCGGTTGGTCAGGTAGAACGGGATGTTCTTGTACGCCTGCTCGCTGGACGTTCCGCCGTCGGCGTTCCAGATGTCGACCACCTGGCCGTTCTTCACGAGCGGCCCGAAGCGCTCGCCCAGCCCGTAGACGAGCTCGCCGACGCCCAGCGCCAGCTGCTCGTGCACGAACGCACCCTCGCCCTCCACGGTCAGGTAGCCGAGCGACTTGTGGCCGCTGGAGGTGAGCACGCGGTCGGCGCCGTCGGCGTCGCGGGCGGAGAACGTCAGCGACCACGGCGCGCCGCGCCGCACGGTCGCGACCAGGTCGCCGGAGCGCAGGCTCGCGGACGCCTCGTCGGAGGTCACCTCGACGTGGCCGTGCTCGGTGTTCAGCACGAATCCGCGCTCGTCCCTGCCGCCCTGCCAGTGCTCGACGCGCACGCCGATCACATCGGGAAGCGGCGAGCTGATCGTCACGGTCAGTGTCGGCCGGTTGAGGGTGTCGCCGCGGCGCTCGATCACCTTGCCCGGCGCGGTCACGGTGATCGTGTCCTCCCCGGGGAAGACGTCGTACGCCTCCTGGGCGTACACCGGCGTCACGCCGGGACGGAGCTGCCAGAAACCATCGGTGAACTTCATTTACTTGACAGCTCCTGCTGTGATGCCGCGCGTGAGGGTGCGCTGGAAGATGAGGAAGAAGACGAGCGTGGGGATGAGTCCCAGCAACGCCGACGCGGAGGTGGTCGTCACATCCATCAGCCGGTCGCCCTGGAGCACGCTGATCGCGACCGGGACGGTCTGGTTGTCGTTGGAGACCAGGAAGGTGAGCGGGATGAGGAACTCGTTCCACGTCCAGATGAAGAAGAAGATCAGCAGCACGCTGAGCGTCGGCCGCGAGATCGGGACGACGACCCGCCAGAGGATCCGCCAGCGGCCGGCGCCGTCCAGCGACGCCGCCTCGAGCACCTCCTTCGGGAAAGTGCCGTAGACGCTGGAGAGCAAGTAGGTGCCGAACGCGCTCTGGATCACCGTGAAGATGATGATGACGCTCCACACGTTGTCGTACAGGCCGACCTGCTTGAACATGTAGTACAGCGGGTAGAGCAGCGCCTCCTGCGGCAGCATGTTCGCCAGCAGGAACAGCACGATGATCCAGGTGCGCGCCTTGACCCTGCCGATCCCGAGCGCGTACGCATTCAGCACCGAGATGACGACGGCGAGCACGGAGACGACGCCGGAGATGAAGATCGAGTTCCACAGCTTCTGCGGGAAGTCGACGCGGTTCCAGAAGTTCACGAGGCCGTCGGTGTACAGGTGCGTCGGCAGCTGCAGCGGGCCGCCGGAGTTGTAGTCGGCGGGGCTCTTGAACGAGTTGAGCAGGATGAGCAGGAACGGGAACGCGATCCCGACGCCGATCAGGATGGCGACCACGAGGATCACCCAGTCGGCCGCCGTCTTCTTGGGCTTCTGGCGCTTCAGCGTGCGCGGCGCGGCCGGGGCGCTCGTTCCCGTCGGCCGGGAGAGGGTGGTGGACATCAGCGCTCGTTCTCCCTGCGCTCGGCCCGGTTCTGGGCGATGATGAAGAGGATGGACACGGCGATGATGACCACGGTCAGCGCCGTCGCGATGGTGGCTCCGTAGCCGACCTGCTGGCTCTGGAAGAACTCGCTGTACGAGTAGTAGGAGGGCACCATCGTCGCCGTGCCGGGGCCGCCCCTGGTGAGCGTGTAGACCGGGCCGAACACCTTGAGCGCCGCGATCGTGCAGGTGAGGGTGACCACGAAGATCTCCGGCCGGATGATCGAGACCGTGATCGAGCGGAAGCGCTGGAACCAGTTCGCACCGTCCAGCTCCGCGGCCTCGTACAGCTCCGGGTCGACGCGCTGCAGCGCCGCCATGAAGATGACGACCGGATAGCCGATCTGCACCCAGACCATCACCGCCATGATCGACGCGAGCGCGGTGTCCGGGCTGCCGAGCCAGTTGTGCTGCAGGTCGCCGAGGCCGATCGCGGCGAGGATCTGGTTGAGTGCGCCGTTGTCCGGCCGCAGGATCCAGCCGATGACGATCGCCGCGATGACGACCGGGAGGATCTGCGGCAGGTAGTACGTGGCACGCAGGAAGCTGGCGAGCCTGCCGCCGAACTTCTTGCCGACCAGGTCGAACAGCATCGCCGCGAGCACCAGGCCGACGAGCGTCGGGATGACGACCATCGCCACGATCATCGCGATCGAGTTGCCGAACGAGGTCCAGAACTTGTCGTCGGCGAGCAGCCGCTGCCAGTTGGTCAGCCCGATGAACTTCGGCGGCCGGATGCCCCGGTAGCTCGTGAAGCTCAGGTAGATGTTCCACACCAGCGGGATCAGCACGATCACCGCCAGCAGGACGAAGCCCGGCAGCAGGTACCACCAGAACGACCCGCGACCGCTGTCGGGGAGCAGCGCCTCGCTGCGTTTCCGCGCCGGGCGCGCCGTCATCACGCTCATCTTTCCTCCGTCGCCGTCCGTCCCGGAGTCCTGCACGCTTCCACGGATGTGTCGGCGTGCAGGGCTCCGGACGCGATGGCTTGTTACTGGTTGACGATCTGGTCGACGCCGTCCTGGTACTCGGAGCCGAGCTCCTTGTTCACCGCGGCGGGATCCTTGCTGCCGTTCACGAGCTCCTGCAGGCCGGCGTTCAGCTGGTCATAGAAGGTCGGGGTGGGCCAGTCGGGGTAGAACGCGATGCCGTCCTCACCGGTCAGGGTATTGAAGTTGGCGATCAGGTCCTTCGACTTCTCGTCGGTGATGTCGCTGGTCTTGGCCGCGACCGGGACGCCGCCGTTGTTGCCGAGCAGCGCCTGGATCTTGTCGCTCATCGTGATGTCGATGAACTTCTCGGCCAGGCCCTTGTTCTTGGCGTTCTCCGGGACGACCCACATGTTGCCGGCGGAGCCGGGCGACATCTTCGCGCCGGGGAACAGGAACGTGCCCCACTGGTACTTCGTGATCTCGCTCTGGAAGCGGCCGTACCACCAGCTGCCGGAGAAGAAGATCGGGTACTTGCCCGCGATGAAGGCGGTCCCGGCGTCCTCGGCCTTGAGCCCGGAGGAGTCCTTGGAGATGTACCCCTTCTTCACCCAGTCGTCGATGGTCTCGGTGGCGTGGCTGAGCTCCGGGCCCTTCCAGTCGACCTTTCCCTTGTAGAGCTGGTAGTCGTCCACCCAGGAGCGGTCGGCCTTGGTCAGCGCGAGCTGGTACCAGAGCTGGCCGAGCGGGTACTCGGCGGCGGACTCGGCGAGCGGGGTGACCCCGGCGTCGGCGAACTTCTGCAGGGCGGCGACGAACTCGTCGTAGGTCTTCGGGACCTCGACGCCGTACTTCGCGAACATGTCCTTGTTGTAGTAGACCTCGACGTACTCGCCGTAGTTCGGGACGCCGTACCAGGAGCCGGAGCCCATGATGCCCTTGTCGTCGTACTTCGCGGTGGTCTGCAGGCTGGAGGCGAGCTTCTTGTCCCAGCCGTACTTCTTCACGGCGTCGTCGAGGTTGGTGAGCAGGCCCTGGCTGGCGAGGAGGCCGGCGGTGGCGTTGCCCTTGTTGTACTCGAGGATGTCGGGCGCCTCGTTGGAGTTGAGCACCTGGGAGGCGGTGGAGCGGATCTGCTCGAAGCTCTTCGCCTCGAACTTCACCTTCGCGCCGGTCTCCTTCTCGAAGTCGGTGATGGCCTGCGCCCAGGCCTTGCCCATCGCGGAGTCCTCGCCCTCGTAGTGCCAGAGGGTGAGCGTCTTGCCTGTGCCGTCCGTGCTGTCGGATCCCGCGTCGGACGCGCTGGAGCATCCAGCGAGCAGCAGCGCACCGGCGGCCAGGATCGCGCCGAATGCGAGGTGCCTCTTGCGCATCGTTTACCTCCTTGTAGTGGAGTGGACGCGCGTCTGCAGGCCTCGCAGCCACTCCGATGCAATTTGTTGACGAACACAACATAAAGGAGGTTTCGGGAGAATGCAAGCACGGCTTTGCGGCGCACTCGCTGTCATTACAACGATTATTAATTAGTTCGGATGCACAACAATAGGCGCCGGTAGGGTAGCCGCATGACCGATGGCGTGCAGAACGGACCGGCGGGACCCACCCGACGGCAGCGGCTGTGGACGGCGTCCCGGAGCGCGCGCCGGCTGCTCTCCAACGAGCGGCCGGCGACCGCGGCGGAGCAGCTCGCGGCCCTCGCGGCCTCTCCTCATACCGCGACGGCCGAGCCCGTCGACACGTACGGCGACGGGATCGTCGGCCGGCTGGAGGCGCGCGTCGCCGAGCTGCTCGGCACCCCGTCCGCCCTGTGGTTCCCGACCGGGGTGATGGCGCAGCAGGCGGTCCTGCTGGCCTGGGCCGCGCGAGAGGGGACGCCGCGCGTCGCCGTGCACCCGCTCCAGCACACGCAGCTGCAGGAGGAGGACGCGCTGCGGGAGCTGAGCCGGCTGGAGCCGGTGCACCCGACGCTCGAGCCACGGCATCCCACCGCCGCCGAGCTGGATGCGGTGCCGGGCCCCCTCGCCGCCGCCGTGATCGAGCTGCCGCTGCAGGAGCTCGGCTACGTGCTCCCGACCTGGGAGGAGTACGTCGCGTTCGCGGCCGCGGCCCGCCGCAGGGGCATCCCGCTCCACATCGACGGCGCGCGGCTCTGGGAGACCGGGCCCGCCTTCGGCCGCCCGCTCCCCGAGATCGCCGCGCACGCGTCGTCCGTCTCCGTGTCGCTGTACAAGGCGGTCGGCGGCCTCTCCGGCGCGGCGATCGCCGGCGACCCCGGGCTGATCGCCGAGGCACGGACGTGGCGGACCCGGTTCGGCGGCGACGTCTACCGCCAGTTCCCCGCGATCGTCGCGGCGCTCGACGGGCTCGACGCGCGCCTCGACCGGATCCCCGCCTGGACGCGGCACGCCGCCGCGGTCGCCGAGGGTCTGTCCGCCCTCCCCGGGATCCGGGTGACGCCGGACCCGCCGCACATCGACGAGTTCTGGGTGTATGCCGACCTCCCGGCCGACGCCATCAACCGGGCCGTGCTCGAGGATCTGGAGGAGACGGGGGAACGCTGGCTGCACGGCTGGTGGACCGACGGCACGGGCCGCGCCGTCGCGGAGGCGACGATCCGCGACGAGGCGCTCGCCTGGACCGCTGCCGAGGTCACCGCCGCCGGCCGCCGCGTCCTCGCGCGCGCCGAACGCCTCGCCCAGCATCCGCACCCCGCCCCGCGAGTACGCAGAAAGTAGCCCCGAAACGGTCGAGTACGCGGATTATCTGCGTACTCGGCGGTTTCGGAGGGGGGGTTAGAGGGCTCGGGCGGGGTCGGCGATGAGGTCGGCGAAGACGAGTTCGGCGGCGCCGACGAGCAGCTGGTCGGCGCCGAGCTGCGCCTCCACCACCTGGACCCCGGCCCGCGAGGAGCGGACGACGTCGCCGAGCAGGTCGGCGGCGCCGTGCGCGCTCGCCCCGCGGTGCAGCGCGGCGAGGAAGCCGCTCAGGACGACGACCGACGGGTTGAAGACGTTCACGGCGCTCCTCGCCGCGATCCGCAGGTGGTCGTAGGCGCGCCGCACGACGGCCAGCGCGGCCGGATCCTCGGTCGCGACTAGGCGGTCGCCGAGGTCGGCGGCGTCGGCGGAGCCGAGCCCGACCGCCGCCAGCAGCTCGGCCTGCGTGACCTCCGCCTCCAGGCAGCCGCGGGACCCGCACGAGCAGGCGTGGCCGTCCGTCGCCACGAACGTGTGGCCGAACTCGCCCGCGTAGCCGGCGGCCCCGGTCAGCAGCCGGCCACCGCTGATCGCCCCGCCGCCGATGCCGGACGCGCCGCCGATCATGTAGACGAGGTCGTCCACGCCGCGGCCGGCGCCGAAGGCGCTCTCCGCGCGCAGCGCGAGCACGGCCGCGTTCGCGGCCCAGGCGCGCAGCCCGGTCGCCGCGCCGAGCAGCTCGGCGAGCGGCTCGTCCACCCAGCCGAAGTGCGTCGCCTCCTTGACCATGCCGTCCGACAGGCGCACCTGACCGGGCACGGCGATCCCGATGCCGGCGATCAGCGTGCGGGACTCCCCCGCCAGCATCCCGGCGATGCCGGCCGAGGCGAGCGTCACCACGTCGCCGACGGACCGCGCCGCCGAGGTCTCGATCCGCACCTTCTTGAGCACGCGGCCGCCCAGGCCGACCAGGCCGACGAGCACCGCATCCACCTCGGGGTTCACCGCGACCGCCGCGACCGAGTCGGTGACGCGCACCACGGGGCTCGGCCGTCCGCGGCCTCCCGCGGCCGGCGCCTCGTCCACCTCGACCAGGTGCAGGCGGGCGAGTTCGCCGACCAGGTCGCCGACGGTGGAGCGGTTCAGCCCGGTCCTCCTGGTCAGCTCGCTGCGCGAGAGCGCGCCCTCCCGATGGACGAGCCCGAGCACCGTCGCGAGGTTGCTGCGGCGGAGCGCCTCCGTCGCGCCACCGGTCGCGTGGCGAACGGTGCTGAGCTCAGAGGCGGACATGACATGACAATAGCCCGGCTCACCACCGGTCCGGTCGCGCCCCGAGCGGAACCGGCTCCGGCCGGTCGACGGCGGGCGAGAGGGCGATCACCTCGTGCCTGGCGCTCGCGTCGAGCACCGCCTCCATGATCTCCAGCACGTGGAAGGCGAGCGTGCCGGAGGCGCGGTGCGGGCGGTCCGTCTCGATCGCGCGGGCCAGGTCGGAGAGCCCGAAGCCGCGGCCGGCGTCCGCGTAGCCGCCCGCGACGGGCACCTCCCGGAACGTCCGGTCCGCCGCCGACGCGACGGCGACGGGCGCCGAGAACTGGTTCGGGTCGGGCACGGACAGCGTGCCCTCCGTTCCGTACACCTCGAACAGCGGGACGTTCGACGCCCACACCTCGAACGACACGGTGACCGTCGAGATCACCCCGGACGCGTGCTCCAGGATCGCGGTGACGTGCGTGTCGACGTCGACGGGGATGCTCGTCCCGGCGAGCGGCCCGGTCGCGACGGTGCGCTCCCTGGCCGACCGCGCGGAGGCGCCGGAGACGCGCACGACCGGCCCGAAGAACGTGACGAGAGCGGTCAGGTAGTACGGCCCCATGTCGAACAGCGGGCCGGCGCCCGGCTGGTAGTAGAACGCGGGAGCGGGATGCCACAGCTCGTGGCCCGGCGCGTTCCAGGCGACGGCGGCGCCGAGCGGCACGCCGATCGCGCCGTCGTCGAGCAGCGCCCGTGCGGTCTGGATGCCCGTGCCGAGCACCGTGTCCGGCGCGCTGCCGACGCGCAGGCCGAGCCGCTCCGCACGCTCCAGCACCGGCCGCGCCTCCGCGGTCGCCAGCGCGAGCGGCTTCTCGCCGTACACGTGCTTGCCGGCGTCCAGGGCCAGCAGCGCCACCTCTGCGTGCGCCTGCGGGAGGGTGAGGTTCAGCACGGCGTCGACGTCCGGGTGCGCGAGCAGCGCATCCACCGTGAGCGCCTGGACGCCCTGCTCGGCCGCGACAGCCCGCGAGCGCTCCCGGTCCAGGTCGGCGACCGCGAGCAGCCGCAGATTCGGCAGCTTCGGCAGCTCGGCGAAGTACTGCCGGCTGATGTTGCCGACCCCGATGACGCCGACGTTCAGCGCACCGCCCACAGCATGCCCCTCTCGATGATGGTGCGCACCGGCTCGCTCGCGACGATCTCCAGCCGGTGGCCGGGCGCGGAGACGAAGATCCGGCCCTTCCCCCATTGCCTGGTCCAGATCGCCGGGGCGGTCACCGGCCGGTTCCAAGCGTCCCACGGCCGCACCTCCTGCGTTGTGGTCGCGAGGACGTCGTTGTACTCGTCGGAGAGCACCCAGTACTGCTCGGTGACGAGGTCGAAGTCCTCGATGCCCTGCATGATGGGATGCGTCCTGCCGTACTCGGTGATGTGGACGGTGTACGGGATGTAGTTGTCCGACTGCTCGCCCGTCCGCTCGGCCGGGTCCTTGCCCGCGTGGTGCGCGAACTGGCCGCCGATCATATGCAGGTAGTCGGCGTTGTCCCGGTACGCGTCGGCGATCCCGCCGTGCCAGCCGGCCATTCCGGTGCCGCCGAGGACCGCGCGCTGCAGCCCGGCGAACTCGTCCGGCTCGATGCTGCTCATGGTGTTCACCTGGACGACGAGGTCCACCGTCGGCATGAACGACTCGTCCGCGTAGACACGCGTGCCCTCCTCCACCCGGACGTCGAAGCCGTTCTCGCGCAGGAACGGGACGAACAGGTCGGTGGTCTCCACCGGCATGTGCCCGTCCCAGCCGCCGCGGACGATCAGCGCCTGCCTGCTCATGCCGCCGCTCCGTCCGTGCTCGTCCACGCGCTGCCCGCCGCGGCGCTGCGCTCGACCGCGTCCAGCACCCGCTGCACGTGCAGGCCGTCCGCGAACGACGGCTCCGGGTCGCGGCTTTCTGTCACCGCGTCGACGAAGTCCTTCACCTCGTGGCTGAACGCGTGCTCGTAACCGATCGCGTGCCCGGTCGGCCACCAGTTCGCCATGTAGGGATGCTCCGGCTCGGTCACGAGGATGCGCGTGAAGCCCTGCTCCCCGGCCGGCGCGGTCGCGTCGTAGAACTGCAGCTCGTTCATCTCCTCCAGGTCGAACGCGATCGCGCCGCGCGAGCCGCTCAGCTCGATGCGCAGCGCGTTCTTGCGGCCGGTGGCGTAGCGGGTCGCCTCGAACGCGCCGATCGCGCCGTCGGCGGCGCCGTCCGCGAGCCGGGCCGTAAACCAGGCGGCGTCGTCCACCGTCACCCGGCCGCGCTGCTCGGAGGCCGTGCCGGAGAGCCCGACCGTCTCGCCGAGCAGCGGCCGCTCGTCGACGAACGTCGCCAGCGTGCCGGAGACGCCGGTCAGCCGGGAGCCGGTGAGGTGCTCGACCAGGTCGATCGCGTGCGCGCCGATGTCGCCGAGCGAGCCGGAGCCGGCGGCCTCCCTGTCGAGCCGCCACGTCATCGGGCCGTTCTCGTCCGAGAGCCAGTCCTGCAGGTAGAGCGCGCGCACCTGGCGGATGGCGCCGAGGCGGCCCTCCGCGACGAGGCGGCGCGCGAACCCGATCGCGGGGACCCTGCGGTAGCTGAAACCCACCATCGAGCGCACGCCGCGCGTGGCGGCGCGCTCGGCGGCGGTGGTCATCTCCTCGGCCTCGCGCACCGTGTTCGCGAGCGGCTTCTCGCACAGGACGTGCTTGCCGGCGTCGAGGGCCGCGATCGCGATCTCGGCGTGCGAGGAGCCGGGCGAGCAGATGTCGATCACGTCGATCTCCGGGTCGTCGACCACCTGCCGCCAGTCGGTCGCCGCGCGCCGCCAGCCGAACCGGGCGCGGGCGTCCTCGACGCGCGCGGCATCCCGCCCGACGATGGTGTCCATCACCGGCTCGGCGGCCATGTCGAAGAACCGCGGGGCGACCCGCCAGCCCTGCGAGTGCGCGGCGCCCATGAACCCGCACCCGATCATGGCGACCCGCAGGTCCGGCCTCTGCCTCATCCTCGCTCCTTCGCGCATCCGGTCCGTGCTGTCCGCGTCAGAACGTACCCACGCGCTCGGAGGCCCCGCAAGTTCCGGCCCGCCGATTCGAAAGTTTCGACACCACCCCGCCATCGCTTCCGGAGTTCTTCACGCTCGCTCTCGGCGTTTCGCGTGAACAACTCCGGAACGGATGGCGGCGGCCGATCGGGGCGGGTGCCAGAATGACGACCATGCCTCTCACCGACCTGACCCTGTCCGAGCTGTCCGCGTTCCGGCCGGAGGTGGAGGAGCCGGCCGATTTCGACGCGTTCTGGGCCGCCACCGTCGCCGAGGCCAGGGCGGCGGGCGGGGACGCGGAGCTGCGGCCGGCCGAGACGCCGGTGACCCAGCTGACGATCGAGGACCTGACCTTCCCCGGCTTCGGGGGCGAGCCCGTCCGGGCGTGGGTGTCCCGGCCGAAGGACGCCGCGGGCCCGCTGCCGGCCGTCGTCCAGTACCAGGGCTACAACGGCGGCCGCGGCCTGCCGGGCGAGAACGTGCTGTGGGCCCTCGCCGGCTACGTGCACGTGTTCATGGACACCCGCGGCCAGGGCAGCGGCTGGGGAACCGGCGGCGCGACGCCCGACCCGCACGGCTCCGGACCCGCGACCGCGGGCTTCATGACCAGGGGCATCCACGACCCGGCCGAGCACTTCTACCGCCGGGTGTTCACGGATGCGGTGCGCGCGGTGGATGCGGCCAGGGCGCTGCCGTTCGTCGACGCGGGCAGGGTGGCCGTCACCGGCGGCAGCCAGGGCGGCGGCATCGCCCTCGCCGCCGGCGCGCTGGCCGACGTGCAGGCCGTGCTCCCGGACGTCGCGTTCCTCTGCGCGTACCGCCGCGGGGCCGAGGTCGCGATCGGCGGACCGTTCCTGGAGCTCGCCACCTACCTCTCCGTGCACCGCGACCAGGTGGACCGTGTGTTCCGCACGCTCTCGTACTTCGACGGCGTGAACTTCGCGCGCCGCATCCACGCGCCCTCGCTGTTCTCCGTGGCGCTGATGGATGCCGTGGTGCCGCCGTCCACGACGTTCGCGGCCTACAACCACCTGGCGGCGGAGGACCGCGCGATCGAGGTGTACCCGTACAACGACCACGAGGGCGGCGCGGCGGTGCAGTGGCAGAAGCAGGCCGCCTGGCTGGCGTCGCGGCTCTGAGCGCGCGTCCCCTCCCCGCCGTGACACCTCCGGGAGGGATTGCAGGAGAGGCGTCGTCGCTGGTATAAGTTGAATGAAACAACAAATCACCGACGACGCTGAAGGAAACCCCATGAGCCTCACCCCCACCCGCGCCGACAAGTTCTCGTTCGGCCTCTGGACCATCGGCTACAACGGCACCGACCCGTTCGGCGGCCCGACCCGGCCGCAGCTCGACGTGGTGGAGGCGGTGACCAGGCTCAGCGAGCTGGGCGCGTACGGCCTCACCTTCCACGACGACGACCTCTTCGCGTTCGGCTCGACCGACGCCGAGCGCCAGACCCAGATCGACCGCCTCAAGCAGGCGCTCGCCGACACCGGCCTCATCGTGCCGATGGTCACCACCAACCTGTTCAGCGCGCCCGTGTTCAAGGACGGCGGCTTCACCTCCAACGACCGCGCCGTCCGCCGCTTCGCGCTGCGCAAGGTGCTCCGCAACATCGACCTCGCCGCCGAGCTCGGCGCCAAGACCTTCGTGATGTGGGGCGGCCGCGAGGGCGCGGAGTACGACTCGGCCAAGAACATCCAGGCGGCGCTCGAGCGCTACCGCGAGGCCGTCAACCTGCTCGGCGACTACGTGACCGACAAGGGCTACGACATCCGCTTCGCGATCGAGCCGAAGCCGAACGAGCCGCGCGGCGACATCCTGCTGCCGACCGTCGGTCACGCGCTCGCCTTCATCAACTCGCTGGAGCGTCCCGAGCTGGTCGGCCTCAACCCCGAGGTGGGCCACGAGCAGATGGCCGGCCTGAACTTCGCGGCCGGGATCGCGCAGGCGCTGTACCACGGCAAGCTCTACCACATCGACCTCAACGGCCAGCGCGGCATCAAGTACGACCAGGACCTCGTGTTCGGCCACGGCGACCTGCAGAACGCCTTCGCGCTCGTCGACCTGCTCGAGAACGGCGGCCCGAACGGCGGCCCGGCCTACGACGGCCCGCGCCACTTCGACTACAAGCCGTCCCGCACCGAGGACATCACCGGCGTCTGGGACTCCGCGGCGGCCAACATGCGCACCTACCTGCTGCTGAAGGAGCGCGCGGCCGCGTTCCGCGCCAACCCCGAGGTGCAGGAGGCGCTGGAGGCGTCCAAGGTCACCGAGCTGTCCCGCCCGACGCTCGGCGACGGCGAGAGCTACGACGACCTGCTCGCCGACCGCAGCGCGTTCGAGGACTTCGACGCGAGCGCGTACTTCGGCGGCAAGGGCTTCGGCTTCGTGCGCCTGCAGCAGCTGGCGCTGGAGCACCTGCTCGGCGCCCGCGGCTGACCCCCTATCCATCGGTCCACCCACACCGAAGTGAGAACGCTGTGACCTACGTTGCGGGAGTGGACTCCTCCACGCAGAGCTGCAAGGTGGTCGTCCGCGACCTGGAGAGCGGCGCCCTGGTGCGCTCGGGACGCGCCGCGCATCCCGGCGGGACCGAGGTCGACCCGGCCGCCTGGTGGGACGCGCTGACCGCCGCGATCGAGGACGCGGGCGGCCTCGACGACGTCGCGGCGATCTCGGTCGCCGGCCAGCAGCACGGCATGGTCGTGCTGGACGCGGACGGCCGCGTCATCCGCGACGCCCTGCTCTGGAACGACACCCGCAGCGCGCAGGCGGCGCGCGACCTGATCGACGAGGTCGGCGCCGACGCGTACGCGCGCCGGGTGGGCGTCGTCCCCGTCGCCTCCTTCACCGCGACCAAGCTGCGCTGGCTGCGGGATGCGGAGCCGGAGAACGCGGCCCGCGTCGCCGCCGTCGCGCTCCCGCACGACTGGCTCACCTGGCGGCTGCGCGGCTACGGTCCGGAGGGCAAGAGCCCGCTCGGGCCCGACCTGGAGGCGCTGACCACGGACCGTTCCGACGCGAGCGGGACCGCGTACTGGGGAGCGGCGGCGGGCGCGTACGACGTCGACCTATTCGAGCGCGCGCTCGGCCGGACGGGGCGCGAGGCCGGGTCGGCGGGCGCCGGCGTTGTGCTGCCGCGCGTGCTGGGACCGGGCGAGTCCGCCGGGCGCACCCCGTCCGGCGTGCTGGTCGGTCCCGGCGCCGGCGACAACGCCGGCGCCGCCCGCGGCCTCGGTGCCGCCGACGGCGACGTGGTGGTCTCGATCGGCACCTCCGGGACCGTCTTCGCGGTGACCGACGCCCCGGTGGCCGATGCGTCCGGGACCGTCGCCGGCTTCGCCGACGCGAGCGGCCTGTCCCTGCCGCTGATCGCGACCCTCAACGCCGCGCGGGTGCTCGACTCCATCGCGGGGCTGCTCGGCACCGACCACGCCGGGCTCGCCGCACTGGCGCTCTCCGCCGAGCCGGGGGCGGGCGGCGTCGTGCTGGTGCCCTACTTCGAGGGCGAGCGCACGCCGAATCTCCCGGACGCGAAGGCCGCACTGCACGGCCTGACCCTCGCCTCCACCAACCAGCCCAACCTGGCGCGCGCGGCGATCGAGGGGATGCTGTGCGGGCTCGCGGACGGCCTCGACGCCGTGCGCGGGGTCGGCGTCCGCGAGCGGCGCATCCTGCTCATCGGCGGCGCCGCACAGAACCCCGCGGTGGCCACGGTGGCCGCGCAGGTCTTCGACGCACCCGTGGTCGTGCCGGCGCCGGGCGAGTACGTGGCCGACGGCGGCGCGGTGCAGGCCGCGTGGGCGCTGACCGGTTCGCGGCCGCGCTGGACGGTGGAGGCGGCGGAGCCGCTGCCGGTGGACACCCGTCCGGTGATCCGGCAGCAGTACGCCGCGGCGCGCGCGGGCTAGAGGGCCCGCGGGCTCTGCGCGTTCGTTCGGGAGGACATCCGGCCGTATCCGGCCCGGATGTCCTCCCTTTCGTGCGCTTTGCAGGGTTCACGGGGTGGATGTCCTCCGTTTCGAACGTCCGCGTTACGGAGCGTTCGGCGGCGTGTCGTGGGGCGCTTCCGGAGTTGCGGGCGCCACGCGGGTGGAGTGGGCCCGCGCGAGGGGGGGGCCCGCCGCGCGGGCCCCGCGGCAGGGGGCGGCGCGCGCCGCGGCCACGCCGCCCG
>NZ_JBQCGZ010000050.1:0-21505 GCF_051955155.1 Leifsonia sp. | reverse complement strand
CGGGGGCGGGGGGGGGCGGGGGGGCGCCGTTCTGGGGGGCGGGGGCGGGGCGGGGGGGGGGTGCGCGGGGGCGGGGGGGGGGGGGGTGGGGGGGGGGGGGGCGGCGCCCCCCCCCCCCCCCCCCCCCCCGCGACCAGAGAGAACCCGCACCATGAACTCCGTGCTCGCAAGCCGCCGCACCGCACTGCTGCTGGTGGGCCCAGCGCTCCTCGTCTACACGGCGATCACGCTCATCCCGATCGTGTGGTCGTTCGGCTACACCTTCTTCTCCGGCGGCCTCATCCAGGGCTTCACGTTCGCCGGGTTGAAGAACTTCCAGCAGTTCTTCACGGACCCCAACGCCTGGAACGCGCTCGGCTTCACGGTCAAGTACGCGCTCATCGTGACGATCGGGCAGGTCGCCGTCGGCTACCTGCTCGCACTGCTCTACGTGTTCTTCCTCAAGCGCGCCTCCGGCTTCGTGCGCACGGTGGTGTTCTTCCCCGTCGTGCTGCCGACGGTGGCCGTGTCCCTGCTGTTCCAGCGGATGTTCCAGCTCACGCCGCAGCCGGGACCGGCGAACGCGCTCATCCAGGCGTTCGGCGGCACGGGCACCGACTTCCTCGGCCACGCCGACTCCGCGTTCTGGGTGCTGATCGTCATGGACATCTGGCGGTCGATGGGCTTCTACGCGGTCCTGCTGTTCGCGGGCCTGGTCGACATCCCGGACGAGATCATCGAGTCCGCGCGCCTCGACGGCGCCGGCGGCTGGTCGCTGGTGCGGCGCATCGTCATCCCGCTGTCCGCGCCGGTGCTGCTCTCGAGCATCATCTTCAGCATCAACGGGACGCTGAAGGTGTTCGACTCCGTCGTCGCCCTGACCAACGGCGGGCCCGGCAACGCGACCACACCGCTCACGCTCTACATGTTCCAGACGGCGTTCACTTACGGCGACTACGGCTACGGCTCCACGATCGCCCTGATGCTCACCATCCTGTGCCTCATCGTGACCGTCTTCATCTTCCGCGGCACCCGCCGCGACCTGACGAAAGCCTGACCCATGACCGCGTTCACCGAAGAACTCGACCGCGACGTGACCGTCAAGCGGCCCGCGGAGCAACGGAAGGGCGGAACCGGCCGGTTCCTGCGCCGGCTGCCCATGAACATCCTCATCGGGCTGCTGCTGATCGTGGAGATCTACCCGCTGGTGTGGATCCTGCTCGGCTCGTTCAAGACCCAGAGCGAGTTCCTGAACGACCCGTTCTGGACGCTGCCGAACAGCTGGGATGTGAGCAACTACGTCAGCGCGTTCACGACCGGGAACATGGGCCGGTACATCCTCAACAGCGTCCTGACGGTGTTCCCCGCGCTGTTCCTGACGATCGCGCTCGGCGTCGCCGCCGCGTTCGCGCTGGAGATCCTGGTGTGGAAGGGCCGCGGCGCCGTGCTGCTGCTGTTCCTCGCCGGCATCATGGTGCCGGGCCAGATGGTGCTGCTGCCGCTGTTCTCGATCTACTTCAACATCGGCCTGACCGGAACGCTCTGGCCGCTGATCATCACGTACACCGCCGCCGGCCTGCCACTCACGGTGTTCATGATCGCGACCTACTTCCGGGCGGTGCCGCGCGAGCTGTTCGAGGCGGCGACGCTCGACGGGGCCGGCCTCATCCGCCAGTTCTGGTCGATCGGCGTGCCCATCGTGCGCAACGCGATCTTCACGGTCGCGCTCGTGCAGTTCTTCTTCCTGTGGAACGACCTGCTGATCGCGCTGACCTTCACCAACAGCGAGGACCTGCGCACCATCCAGGTCGGGCTGCTGAACTTCACCGGGCAGTACGGGGCGATCCAGTACGGTCCGCTGTTCGCGGCGATCTGCGTCAGCATCTTCGGCACGCTGCTGCTCTACCTGTTCCTCAACCAGCGCGTGATGAAGGGCCTCGCCGCCGGCTCCGTCAAGGGCTGAGCGCCCGCGTGCCGACCGCGAGGGGCAGGTTGTTGTCGGTTTTGCGCGCCGAAAGCGACAACAACCTGCCCCTCGCGGGTCGACGGGCGGGTCAGGAGGTGCGGGTGGCGGTCGCCTCCGCGCCCTCGAGGTCCTCGCGGGCCTCCTCGCGCGGGCTCAGCGTGACGCGCGGGCGGACGCCGCTGAACCGGACCCGGAGGCCGCGGTACTTCACGAGGTAGAAGACGCCGACCAGCGCGGCGAGGAACCCGCTCGCCGCGCCGACGCCCATCGCCCAGCGCGGGCCGAACGTGTCGGCGACCCAGCCGACGATCGGGGCGCCGATCGGCGTGCCGCCCATGAAGATCGCCATGTAGATCGCCATCACGCGGCCCCGGAGCACCGGGTCCGTCGTCATCTGCACCGTTCCGTTCGCTGTCGTCATCAGCGTCTGCGACGAGACGCCGATCACGATCAGCGCCAGCGCGAACAGCCAGTACGTCGGCATCACGGCCGCGAGCGCGCATCCCGCCCCGAACAGCGCGGCGCCCGCGAACAGCATCGCGATCCGCGGCCGCTCGCGGCGGGCGGCCAGCAGCGCGCCGACCACCGAGCCGATCGCCATCACCGACGACAGGATGCCGTACTCGCCCGCGCCCTGGTGGAACACCGTCACCGACATGGTCGAGATGAAGATCGGGAAGTTCAGGCCGAACGTCCCGATCAGGAACACCATGACCAGGATGACCAGGATGTCCGGCCGCCTGCGCACGTAGCGGAAGCCGTCGACCAGCCCGCCCCGGTGCCGCTTCGCGCGTTCGTTGCGGTAGAGCTTGTCCTTGCGAAGCGTCATCAGCGACAGCAGCACCGCGCCGAACGTCGCGGCGTTGATCAGGAACACCCAGCCGGCGCCGACCGCGGCGACGAGCAGGCCGGCGACCGCCGGTCCGATCAGCCGCGCGGCGTTGAACGACGCGGAGTTGAGCGCGACGGCGTTGGAGAGGTTCGGCCCGGCGACCAGCTCGGAGACGAAGGTCTGCCGCGCGGGGGCGTCGAAGGACGCGACGATGCCGAGCAGCAGCGCGAACACGTAGACGTGCCAGAGCTGGACGACGTGGGTGACGGTGAGGATGCCGAGCGCGAGTCCCAGGATGCCCATCGCGCCCTGCGTCGCCATCAGCAAGCGGCGCCGGTCGAGGTGGTCGGCCGCCCATCCCGTCACCGGGAGCAGCAGCAGCTGCGGTCCGAACTGCAGCGCCATCACGAAGCCGACGGCCGCCGCGTTGTTGTGGGTGAGCTCGGTGAGGACGATCCAGTCCTGCGCCGTGCGCTGCATCCAGGTGCCGACGTTGGAGACGATCGCACCCGCCGCCCAGATGCGGTAGTTCACGCCGGCGAGCGAGCGGAACATCGCGCTCACGAGTCGGCGAGCTCTCGCATGATGGCGGCGGCCGCGGCGAGCGTGGCGCGCTGCTCGGCGCTCAGCGTGCGCAGCCGCTGGTCGAGCCACGCGTCGCGGCGGCGGCGGGTCTCGGCCACCAGCGTCCTGCCGGACTCGGTGGGGACGACGACGACCTTGCGGCCGTCCGCGCTGTCGGGCGTCCGCTCCACGTAGCCGGCGTGCTCGAGGTGGTTGACCGTGCGGTTCATCGACGGCGGGGTGACCCGCTCGTGCTCGCTGAGGCGGCCGATCGTGCCGGATCCCTCGCGGACCAGGAACGCGAGCGTCGAGGTCTGGGTGTCGCTCAGCTCATGGTCCGCCTTCTCGGCGCGCAGCCGGCGGGAGAGCCGCGCGACGGCGATGCGCAGCGAGCTGCTGAGCTCGTGGCCGGAGAGACGGGTACCCATAGATCGTTAGCCTAACAAATTAGATCGGCTAACTAAACGCCGTTCGCTGCCGGCGTGCAGCAGAATGAACGCGTGCAGCATGACTTCACAGACGAAGACGGCATCCGGATCTTCTACGACGTGTACCCGGCCAAGGCTCCGCGCGCGGTCGTGCAGCTCTCGCACGGCGTCGGCGAGCACGCGGGCCGGTACCGCGCGCTGGCCGAGCACCTCGTCGGCGAGGGCTACACGGTCTACGCCGACGACCACCGCGGCCACGGCAGGACCGGGCTCGCGCAGTGGAACGGCGACGCGTCCAAGCTCGGCAAACTCGGGCCGGGAGGCCTGCGCGCCGCGGTCAGGGACGTCCGCGCCTTCACCGCACGCATCCGGGACGCCGAGCCCGGGCTCCCGCTCGTCTACGTCGGGCACAGCTGGGGCTCGCTGATGGGCCAGATGATCCTCAACCGGCACAGCGCCGACTACGACGCCGCCGTGCTCTCCGGCACCGCGTACCGGATGGTCGGCTCGATGAACAGCGGCGACCTGAACAAGCGGCACGCGCACCTGGGCACGACCGGGGCCGAGTGGCTGAGCCGCGACCCCGCCGTCGCGCAGGCGTTCATCGACGACCCGATGACCACGCTCGTCCCGCTGCAGAAGCTGTTCGGGATGGCCGACGCCGCCCGGCTGCTCGGCCGCCCGGCGCGGAACCTGGAGCGCGACCTCCCGCTGCTCATCCAGGTGGGCGACGACGACCCGCTCGGCGGTGCCGCCTCGGCGCGCAAGCTGGAGCACTCCTACCGGACGCGCTCGGGGCTGAGCGACGTGACGACCATCGTCTACCCGGGCGCGCGCCACGAGATCTTCAACGAGACCAACCGCGAGGAGGTCTTCTCCGACCTGACCGCGTGGCTGGACCCGCGCATCCCCGCGCGCGCCTGACGTCGCCGCCGGCGAGGCCGGCGGCGGTTCTAGGCTGGGGGCATGCATGGTGAGTACAAGGTCCCGGGAGGCAAGCTCGTCGTCGTGGACCTGGAGGTCGTGGACGGGCGGATCGCGCAGTTCCAGCTGGCGGGGGACTTCTTCCTGGAACCCGACACCGCGCTGGAGGCCATCGACGCTGCCGTGAACGGGCTGGCCGCCGAGTCGGACGCCAAGACGATCGCGGCCGCGGTCAAGGAGGCGCTGCCCGAGGGGGCGATCCTGCTCGGCTTCTCGCCGGAGGCCGTCGCCGTCGCCATCCGCCGCGCGCTCGCCAAGGCGACGAGCTGGCGCGACTACGACTGGGAGATCGTGCACGCCAAGGCCGTCTCCCCGCTCATGCACCTGGCCCTGGACGAGGTGCTCACCACCGAGGTCGGCGACGGCAGGCGCGGCCCCACCCTCCGCATCTGGGAGTGGGACGAGCCGGCGGTCGTGATCGGCAGCTTCCAGTCGGTGAAGAACGAGGTGGACCCGGTCAACGCCGAGAAGTACGGCATCCAGGTCGTCCGCCGCATCACCGGCGGCGGCGCGATGTTCATGGAGGCGGGATCGGTGGTCACCTACTCCATCTACGCCCCGGCCGACCTCGTGCAGGGGATGAGCTTCGCCGACAGCTACGCGTTCCTCGACGAGTGGGCGATCGTCGCCCTGAAGTCGCTCGGCATCGACGCGAGCTACGTGCCGCTGAACGACATCACGAGCCCGAAGGGCAAGATCGGCGGCGCAGCGCAGAAGCGGCTGGGCTCCGGCGCCGTGCTCCACCACGTGACCATGAGCTACGACATGGACGGCCAGAAGATGACGGAGGTGCTCCGCATCGGCCGCGAGAAGATCAGCGACAAGGGCATCACGTCCGCCGCCAAGCGCGTCGACCCGCTGCGCAGCCAGACCGGCCTCAGCCGCGCGGAGATCATCGAGCAGATGAAGCTCACCTTCCGCAACCTGTACGGCGCGGTGGACGGGGATGTCACCGAGGCCGAGTACGCCGAGGCCGAGCGCCTGGTCGCCGAGAAGTTCGGCACGGAGGAGTGGCTGTACCGGGTGCCCTGACCGCCGCTCGAAACGGAGGACTAGCTGCACATCCCCCGTGCGAATGTCCTCCCCGTCGTGCGTTTGGCGGCGCGATCGGCCGGGGGTCCTCCCTTTCGGCCACCAGCCGTCTCGACCTTGGTCTTCCCTGTGCGTCCTCAGGGAGCCCGCGGCGCCTCCGGTACCCTTGACGGGTGAATTGGTGGGTGGTCGGCGCCGTTGCGGTGCTCGTCGTGATCGTGATCGTCGCGGTCAAGCTCGGCTGGATCGACCTCTCCAACAAGAGCCGCGGGTCGGGGACGATGAGCGGCGCCATCGGCGGCTCGTTCGACGAGATCTTCGCGCCGACCCGTCACGAGGCCCAGCAGGAGCTGGACCGGCAGTCCTTCCT
Organism: Leifsonia sp.; assembly: GCF_051955155.1. Classification (NCBI taxonomy): domain Bacteria; kingdom Bacillati; phylum Actinomycetota; class Actinomycetes; order Micrococcales; family Microbacteriaceae; genus Leifsonia; species Leifsonia sp. The sequence goes on along the minus strand of NZ_JBQCGZ010000050.1, from coordinate 15,350 downwards.
GCCCGCGCCGGCCCCGCTGCCCGGCGACGGCGACAAGGGCGTCTGGGACGGCGGCAAGATCAGCATCGACGTCGGCTCGGCCGGCCGCGGCCAGCGCGCGGAGGGCCGCGCCCCCACCGAGGACGGCCGCGCCACGGCACCGCGCCGCTGAGCCCCCGACACTAGCGCCGCTGCAGCGCCTGGTAGTCCGGGTGGTCCTGCAGCCAGCGACGCACGTACGGGCAGGATGCGACGACCCGGCGCGAGCTGTTGTCTCGCACGTCGTCCAGGGCCGCCTGGACCAGGTCCGACGCCATCCCGCGCTCGCGCTTCTCTTCGTCGATCTCGGTGTGCGTGAACACGATCGCGTCGTCGCGGAGGTCGTACTCGGCCACGCCGATCAGCTCGCCGTCGGCCAGGAGGGCGTAGCGAGACTGATCGGGCTGGTTCTCAACGGTCAGCGTCATGCCGCCACAGTATCCCGCCGTACGGGACAATGGAGGCATGCTCCAGCCCGTCCCCGCCGATGCCGCGCGTCCGCTCTGGCATCCGGACGCGCCGAGCACGGTCGTCCACGCCGACAACCTTGGCGTGATCGCCGGGCTGCCGGACGACACCTTCCGGCTCATCTACCTCGACCCACCGTTCAACACCGGGCGGCCGCAGGCGAGGCGGCGGACCACCTCGGTGCGCTCCGAGGGCGGCGCCGGCAGCGTCATCGGGTTCAAGGGCCGCAGCTACGAGCGGATCAAGGGCGACCTGCTCAGCTACGACGACCGCTTCGACGACTACTGGGAGTTCCTGGAGCCGCGGCTCATCGAGGCCTGGCGGGTGCTCGCCGACGACGGCACCCTCTACCTGCACCTCGACTACCGCGAGGCGCACTACGCCAAGGTGCTGCTGGATGCGCTCTTCGGCAGGGAGTCGTTCCTGAACGAGATCGTCTGGGCCTACGACTACGGCGCCCAGGCCAAGAACCGCAGGCCGGCCCAGCACGACACCATCCTCGTCTACGTGAAGAACCCGCGCGGCTACTTCTTCGACTCCGCCGCGGTCGACCGCGAGCCGTACATGGCGCCCGGCCTGGTGACGAAGGAGAAGGCCGAACTCGGCAAGCTGCCGACCGACGTCTGGTGGCACACCATCGTGTCCCCGACCGGCCGGGAGAAGACGGGGTACCCGACGCAGAAGCCCGAGGGCGTGCTGCGGCGCATCGTCCAGGCGTCCAGCGAGGAGGGCGACTGGGTGCTCGACTTCTTCGCCGGCAGCGGCACGACGGGCGCCGTCGCGTCGGCACTCGGCCGCCGGTTCCTGCTCGTGGACAGCAACCCGGACGCCATCGCGGTGATGCGCGAACGCTTCTCGGCCGCCGGCGAGGACGTCCGTTTCGTCGGCTGACGGGACGCGCAGGCGACGTCAGGGTTTTCGCCAGAACCGTGTGGAAGGGTTGTTGACTATGCGACCCGCGCTCCGTGCTCTGCCCTTCGTCTGGGGCGCCCTCGGTGCGGCCGCCGCATTCACGGTCGTGTACCTGGTGTTCGTGCGCAGCTACATCGGCCAGGTGATCGACGAGCGCGCGTTCGCCGGCGCCGACGCGTGGAAGGGCGACCTCATCGAGTTCGCCAGGACCTTCCTCGACGCGCTGCCCGTCGCCTCTGTCGTCATCGGCGCGATCATCGCGGTCGTGATCGTCGCCGTCCGCCGCAACTGGCTGGTGTTCGCGGTCGCCGTCGGCACCGCCGTCGCCGTCAACGTGAGCACGCAGGTGCTGAAGTACGCCATCCTGTCGCGCCCGCCGAAGGGCGTGGATGTCGGGCTGGCGAACTCGCTGCCGTCCGGCCACACCGCGGTCGCCGGCTCCGCCGCGCTGGTCGTGTTCCTGGTCTGCTCGCCGCGCTACCGTCCGCTGGCCGCCGTGATCGGGTCCGTCTTCACCGTCGCGGCCGGCGCATCCACGCTGGTGGAGCAGTGGCACCGGCCGAGCGACGTGATCGCCGGGATGCTCGTCGTCGCGTTCTGGGCGTGCATCGCCGGGCTCGTGCTCGCCGGGCTGCGCCTGCCTCCGGCGGACCCTCCCGTGCGGGCGAAGCTGTGGGCGCTGCTGTGGATTGCGCTCGTGCTGATGGTCGGCTCGCTCGTGGCGCTCGCCGTCACCTACTTCTCGACGCAGGGCGGCTCGGAGCACCTGTTCATCGCGTACGCGGGCGGCGTCTCGGCGATCGCGGCGACCGGCTTCGTCCTCGCGGTGATCGGCAACCGCCTCTTCCGCGCCCTCGCCTGAGCGTCCTCAGCCCTGCGAGGGCCGGGGAGCCGGCGCGGAGGTGGAGGCGCGCACGATGAGCGTGGCGTCCAGGAGGCCGGGGCGCTGCTCGCGCGGGCCCTCGCCGTCCAGCAGCGCGATCAGGCGGTGCGCGGCCTCGCGGCCGAGCGCGTCGCCAGGCAGCGCGACGCTGGTGAGGCTCGGCGCGGTGACGGCGGAGGCGGGTAGGTCGTCGAAGCCCGCGACCGCGAGGTCGTCCGGGATGCGCAGCCCGGCGTCCGCGCACGCGGCGAGCACTCCGAGCGCCAGCGTGTCGGCCGCAGCGACGATCGCGGTGACCCCGGCGGCGCGCCAGCGCGGCAGGACGCGTGCGGCGACGGCGGCGGCCTCCACCGAGTCGGGGCCGCTGCGCGCGTCTTCGTCGGCGAACACGGTCATGCCGCGATCCGCCGCCCGGCGCGCGAGCGCCTCCCTGCGCAGGATGTACGTCGCCGCGGGCGTCGTTCCGTCCAGGTAGCCGATCCTCCGGTGGCCGCGCTCGGCCAGGTGCGCGACCAGGGCGTCCACCCCTGGCTCGATGTCGTAGTTGACCGCGACGGCGCGCGACTCGAGCCCCGGCGCGTCCAGCAGGACCAGTGGGATGCCGGGCGGCACCTCGTCCAGGAAGTCGGGGCCGGGCGCGGAGACGAGCAGGCCGGCGGGGCGCAGCGCGGCCAGCCGGCGGACGTCGGTCGCGGTCGGCTGCCGGCCGGTCGCCGCCGCCGAGAGCAGCAGCTGGAAGCGGTCGTCCAGCTCCTCCTGCACGCCCTGGATCACACGGCCGAAGTAGGGGTTGGGCAGATCGGGCGCGAGCAGCACGACGACGTCGCTGGTGCCGCGGGCCAGCGCGCTCGCGGTGCCGTCGACGACGTAGCCGAGCTCCCGCACGGCGGCGCGGACGCGCTCCGCGTTCTCGTCCGAGACGCGGCCCCTGTGCTTGCCGTTGACGACGAGCGAGACGGTCGCGACGCTCGTCCCGGCGCGCTCGGCGACCATGGCAGCGGTCACGCGCGACGGGATGCGCGGGGTGGCTGCCATGCCTCAGATGCTATCGCCCCGATCCCACGCGAGTTGCGACGTCAAGCGCTTTACGCTTAGGGTGTCAAGCGTTTTACGTTCCCCGACGAAGCGGAGGCTCCCTCAGTGGAGAAGATCATCCTGGACTGCGACCCCGGCCACGACGACGCGATCGCGCTGCTGCTCGCGCACGGCAACCCCGACATCGACCTGCTGGCGGTCACCACCGTCGCAGGCAACCAGACGCTCGAGAAGGTCACCCGCAACGCGCTGGCCGTCGCGACCGGCGCCGGCATCGCGGGCATCCCGTTCGCGGCCGGCGCCGACCGGCCGCTGGTGCGCCCGGTCGAGATCGCCCCCGACATCCACGGCGAGTCCGGCCTGGACGGCCCTGTGCTGCCGGAGGCGTCGTTCGAGCTCGACGACCGGCACGCGGTCGACCTCATCATCGACACCGTGATGGCGCACGAGCCGGGGACGGTCACGCTCGTCCCCACCGGGGCCCTCACGAACATCGCGCTCGCCGTGCGCCGCGAGCCGCGCATCGTGGAGCGGGTGAAGCAGGTCGTCCTGATGGGCGGCGGCGTGCACGTCGGCAACTGGAGCCCGGTCGCCGAGTTCAACATCGTGATCGACCCGGAGGCGGCTGACATCGTCTTCAGCGCCGGCTGGAAGGTCGTGATGGTCGGCCTCGACCTCACCCACCAGGCCCTCGCGACCCCAGAGGTCGCCGAGCGGATCGCCGCCGTCGGCACCGCGCCCGCGCGCTTCGTGGGCGAGCTGCTGGAGTTCTTCGGCCGCACGTACGCGGACGTCCAGGGCTTCGACAGCCCGCCGGTGCACGACCCGTGCGCCGTCGCGTACGTGATCGACCCGACCATCGTGCGCGCCGAGCGGATGCCGATCGCGATCGAGACGCAGGGCCGGCTCACCACGGGGATGACCGTCGCCGACCGACGCGGTCCCGCGCCGGAGGACTGCACGACGTGGGCGGCCCTCGAGCTGGACCACGAGCGCTTCTGGGGCCTCGTCGTCGACGCCCTCGAGCGCATCGGCGAGCCGGAGGCCCGCGCATGAGCGCCACCGTCCCCGCAGCCACCGGCTCGACGCCGGCCACCGGCCGCGGCCCCGCCGGCTCCGGCCGCCCCGTCCGCATCGCCGCCCTGACCGCCGCGCTGCTCGCGGCGTGCGTCGCGTTCCAGCTGAACGCCAGCATGCTGAGCCCGGTGCTCGTCACGATGGCGCACGAGCTGCACACCGACGACGCCACCATCGGCCTCTCGCAGACCCTGTTCTTCACCGTCGCCGCGCTGTTCTCGCTGTTCCTGCCGCGGCTCAGCGACATCCTCGGCCGCAAGCGCGTACTGCTCGGGATGCTCGTCGTCATGCTCGCCGGCAGCGTCATCGCCGCGCTCGCCCTGAACGTCGGGATGCTGTTCGCCGGGCGCATCGTGCAGGGCGTCGCCGGTCCGGTCGTGCCGATCTGCCTGCTCATGCTGCGCTCCGAGATCAGCGACCCGCGCCGCTACGGGGCCGCGATGGGCCTGCTCACGGCGGTGAACGGCGGCATCGCCGGCGTCGACGCGATCGCGGGCGGCTGGCTGGCGACCACGTTCGGCTTCCGCTCGGTGTTCTGGGCGATCGCGGTCGTCACCGTCATCGCCGTGGTCATGCTCGCCGCCTGGGGCGTCGAGTCGCGGCCGTCCGCCGGTGTGCGGATGGACTGGTGGGGCGTGCTGCCGCTCGTCGTCTCGATCGGCGCGCTGCTCACCGGGCTCAACGAGGCCGGCCGTCTCGGCGCCGCCAACGGGGTGCTCGTGATCGTGTCGCTCGCGGTCGCCGTGCTCGCCTTCGCCCTGTTCTGGGCGGTGGAGAACCGGGTGCGCGAGCCGCTCGTCCCGACCCCGCTGCTGCGCCGGCGTGCCACCTGGGCGCTGCTGCTGACCACGCTGCTGACGATGACCGGCGTCTTCGCCGTCGTGAACGGCCTGGTCACCTCGCTCGCCCAGAACGGGGATGCCGGGTTCGGGATGGCGCCCGACCTCGCCTCGCTCGCATTCCTCACCCCGTACGCGCTCGTCGGCTGGCTGGTCGGGCCGCTCGCCGGGCGCCTCGCGCCCTCGCTCGGCTACCGCCGCATCCTGCGCGTCGGCCTCGGCGGCAGCGTGCTGGCGACCGTCGTGATGGCGTTCGTCGGCGTGCACTCGCTTCCGGTGCTGATCGCGACCACCGTGCTGCTCGGCATCACTTACGCCGGCATCGCGAACATCGTCCTCAACGGCCTCGGCGTCGTGCTGTCGCCTGCCGAGAACCCGGGCTTCCTGCCCGGTCTGAACGCGGGCGCGTTCAACCTCGGTGCCGGCCTGAGCTTCGCGCTGCTCCCCGCGCTGCAGGTGGCGACCGGCGCTCCGGCCGCCGCCACGACCGGCTACTCGGCCGGGATGCTGCTCGGCGCCGCCATCACGGCGGTCGCCTTCGCGGTGTCCTTCCTCATCCCGCGCCCGGCGTCGGCCGAGATCGGAGCGGACCGGTGACCGGCCGCATCCTCGTGGTCGGCTCGCTGAACGCCGACCTGGTCGTACAGACCGAACGGTTCCCGCGCGCGGGGGAGACCGTGGCGGGAGGCGACCTGAGCATCGGCGCCGGGGGCAAGGGCGCCAACCAGGCTGTCGCGGCCGGGCGGCTCGGCGGCGACGTCGCCCTGGTCGGGGCGGTCGGCGCGGACGCGAACGGCGAGCTGCTGCGCTCCGCCGTCGCCGGCTCCGGCGTCGACACGTCGCTGGTGTCGGTCCGCGAGGGGGTCGCGACCGGGACGGCGCTGATCACGGTCGCCGCGGACGGGGAGAACACCATCGTCGTCTCCGCGGGCGCGAACGGGACGCTCTCACCGGCCGACCTGCCCGACGACGCGCTCGCGGGCGCCGCGGTGCTCGGCCTGTGCCTGGAGGTGCCGGAGGCGACGGTGCGGGATGCGGCGGAGCGCGGCCGCGCGGCGGGCGTTACCGTGCTGCTCAACCCGTCCCCGTTCGGTCCCGCCGCCTCCCGGCTCGCGCCGCTGGCCGACGTGCTGCTGGTCAACGAGGGTGAGGCGGAGGCGCTGCTCGGTCTCGGCGCCGGCGCCGCGGCGGACGACCGGGACGCCGTGCGCGCCGGCTTCCGCGCGCTCGGGGTGCAGCGCGCCGTCGTGACCCGCGGCGGCGACGGCTGCCTGGTGCTGGACGGCGACGCGGATCCCGAGCACGTCCCCGCCGTGCGGATCTCCCCGGTGGACACCACGGGGGCGGGCGACGCCTTCATGGGCGCGCTGCTGCTGCGCCTGGCCGAGGGCGACGACCTGCTCACCGCCGCGCGCTTCGCCGCCGGCGTCGGCGCGTTCGCCGCCTCCCGCCCCGGCGCCCAGGCCTCGTACCCCACCCCCGACGCCCTCCGCACCTTCCTCGCGTGAGGGTGGGCGCGCTCAGGTGCTCTGGCGGACGACGAGCTCGGTGGGGAGGAGGGTGACCCTCTCCACGGGCTCGCCCGCGAGCCGGCGCACCAGCACGCGCGCCATCGTCTCGCCCAGGCCGATCGACGGCTGGTGCACGGTGGTGAGCGGCGGGGTCGCCGTCAGCCCGAAGTTGTCGTCGTCGAAGCCGACCACCGCGACATCGTCCGGGATGCGCAGGCCCGCCTCGTGGATGGCCGAGTACGCGCCCGCCGCCATCTGGTCGTTCGCGGCGAACAGACCGTCGATCCTCTTGCCGGTCGCGAGCAGCCTGCGCATCGCGTCCATGCCGGAGACCGGCGAGAAGTCGCCGTACTCCACGAGCGAGTGGTCGAGGCCGTGCTCCTCGAGCGCGCGCCGCCAGCCGCGGTACCTGTCCAGGCCGGCCGGCATGTCCTGCGGCCCGGTGATGAGCGCGATCGAGCGGCGACCCCGCTCGATGAGGTGCTCGGTCGCGCCGAACGACCCGGCGGCGTTGTCCACGTCCACGAAGTACGACTCATGCTGCGCCTCGCTCACCGGCCGCCCGCCGAAGACGATCGGCAGGGTCGAGCCGAGCTGCGCGTACGAGTGGTCGCCGGAGTGGTGCGAGACGACCAGAGCGCCGTCGACGTTGCCGCCCATCAGGTAGCGGCGCGTCTTGTCGGGGTTCGTCTCCGACGAGATCACCATGTTGAGCGTGTACTCGGTGTCGGCGAGGCTCAGCGCGACGCCCTGCACGATGGAGGCGAAGAACGGGTCGGCGAAGACCTTGGCCGTCGACTCCGGGACCACCAGCGCGATCACCTGCGTTCGCCGGGACGCGAGCGACCGCGCCGCGCGGTTGGGCACGTAGTTGAGGTCGGCGATGGCGCGGGTCACCGCATCCACCACCTCCGGCGTGACCTTGGTGGAGCCGTTGACCACGCGCGACACGGTGGCGCGCGAGACGCCGGCGCGTGCGGCCACCGCCTCGAGGGTGGGGACGGCGCGGCCGTCCACCTGCTCCGTGGTCATGGGTTCCTCTCTCGCTTCCGAGTCACATGCTAGACGCGCGCCGACGCAGATCCAGCCGCCAGGGTCGCCTCGTCGCTGCGCGCGTCGGCGATGAGCCGTGCGAATGCCCGGCCCGAGTCCTTGACCGTGCGCTGCTGCGTCTCGTAGTCGACCCGGACGATGCCGAACCGCTTCTCGTACCCCCAGGCCCACTCGAAGTTGTCGAGCAGGGACCAAACGAAGTAGCCGCGGACGTCCGCGCCGTCCTCGATCGCCTCGCGCACCGCCGCCACGTGGGCGAGGATGTACGCCTCGCGCTCGGTGTCGTGGATGCGGCCGTCCTCGCTCACGACGTCGTCGTAGGCGGCGCCGTTCTCGGTGATGTAGAGCGGAGGCAGCGTCGGGTACTCGGCGGTGAGCCGGACCAGCAGCGTGCGCAGCCCCTCCGGATTCACCTCCCACCCCATCGCCGTTGTCGGCAGGTGCCGGGACGGGAACGTCACGAACTCGCTGCCGACGAACGGAGACGAGGTGGGCCGGTCGGTCGGGGTGAGCCCCGGGACGGCGTCGGCCGGCAGCGGGCGCCCGCTCACGTTGTCGTCGTGGTAGTGGTTCACGCCCAGGAAGTCGATGGGCTGCGCGATCGTGCGCAGGTCCGTGTCGTGCACCAGCTCCTCGAAGCGGTGCTCGCGCAGGTCCTCCAGCACGTCGGCGGGGTAGGTGCCGAGCAGCAGCGGGTCCAGGTACATCCGGTTCCAGAGACCGTCGATGCGTCGGGCCGCATCGAGGTCCGCGGGGTCGGCCGGGTCGTCCGGAACCGCGTTCGTGAGGTTCAGCGTGATCCCGACGCGGAGGTCGCGCTGCTGCTCGGCGGCCAGTTCGCGAAGCGCGCTCGTCGCGAGACCGTGGGCGAGGTGCTGGTGGTGCAGGGCGGCGAGGCCGGCGCGCGGCTCGCGCCGTCCGGGGGCGTGCTCGCCGCCTGCGTAGCCGATCAGGGACGAGCAGAGCGGCTCGTTGAAGGTCGTCCAGTGCGTGACCCGGTCGCCGAGCGCCTCGTAGACCGTGACCGCGTAGTCGCGGAAGCGGGCGGCGGTGTCGCGGTTCGCCCAGCCGCCGCGCTCCTCCAGCGCCTGCGGCAGGTCCCAGTGGTAGAGCGTCAGCCAGGGCAGGATGTCCGCCTCCAGCAGCTCGTCGACGAGGCGCGAGTAGAAGTCGAGGCCGGCGGGGTTCGGCTCCCTGTCGCCCGGCTTGACGCGCGCCCAGGAGGTGGAGAACCGGTACGACTGCAGCCCGAGCTCCTTCATCAGCGCGACGTCCTGGGGCATGCGGTGGTAGTGGTCCACCGCGCGCTCGGGGGTGTCGCCGCCGGCGATCGCGTTCGGGACGCGGGCGAAGGCGTCCCAGATGGAGTCCTCCTTGCCGTCCTCGTGGGCGGCGCCCTCGATCTGCGCGGCGGCCGTCGCCGAGCCCCAGAGGAAGCCCTCCGGCCAGCGGGAGTCGCGGTTGTCGGTCATTCGCACTTAGCCTTTCACCGCGCCGGCCATGATGCCGGAGACAAGCTGCCGGCCGGCGAGCACGAAGAGGATGAGCAGGGGGATGGTGGCGAGGACGGCGCCGGCGAGCACGATCGAGTAGTCGACGTACTTCGCGGACTGGAGCTGGCTGAGCGCCACCTGCAGGGTCGGGTTCTGCGGGGCGACGAGCAGCGGCCAGAGGTAGTCCGTCCACGCGGTCATGAAGGTGAAGAGGCCGAGGATGGCCATGGCGGGGCGCGCGGCGGGGACGCCGACGTGCCAGAACGTGCGGATCATGTTGGCGCCGTCGACGCGCGCGGCCTCGATCAGCTCCTCCGGGATCACGTCCACCAGGTACTGGCGCATGAAGAACACGCCGAACGCCGTCACCAGGGTCGGCACGATGACCGCGCCGAGCGTCCCGGTCCAGCCGAACTGCTTCATCACCATGAACAGCGGGATGATGCCGAGCTGGGTCGGGACGGCGAGCGTCGCGATCACGAACACCATCAGCCCCTCGCGGCCGCGGAAGCGGAGCTTCGCGAACGCGTAGCCGGCGAGCGTGGAGAACGCGACGACCGAGACCGTGATGACGGTGGAGACGATGATCGAGTTGCCGAGCGCCTGCCAGAACGGGACGGTGTCCAGCACCGCGCCGACGTTCTTCCAGAACTGCCCGCCCGGCAGCAGCGGCGGCCAGGTGGAGGTGAGCACGGTGCTGTCGCTGGAGCCCGCGACGAACGACCACCACAGCGGGTAGGCGCCGCCGATGAACAGCGCGAGCAGGATGCCGTAGGTGAGGAACCCGGGCCGGCGGTCGATGCCGAGCGCTCGGCGCTTGGGCGCGCGGACGGGGGCCTGGGCCTTGGGGGCGGTGGCGGTCATACGTTCTTCTCCTCGCTCGCCGCGGCCAGGACGCGCGCGCCCTCTGCTGTCGTGTCGTCCGGCTCGGCGTCGGTCTCGGTTGCGGCACCCGCGGCACTCTCGGCACCCGCTGCGGCCGTCGGCCCGGCCGCGGCGCGGCTCTTCGCCAGCCTCCGTGCGGTGCGCCTGCGGTGCGATCGGGCCTCGGTGGAGGCGATGCGGCGCGAGATCAGGAAGTTCAGCACGCCGAACAGCACGATGATGAGGAACAGCATCCACGCGATGGCGGACGCCTTGCCGAAGTTCTGGCGGTTGAACGCCATGTCCCACAGGTAGAGAACGGTGGTCTGGTACTGGCGCTGCGGTCCACCCGGCACGGCACTGGACGGGTTGAACAGCTTGGGCTCTGTGAAGATCTGGAGACCGCCGATGGTCGCGGTGATGATGACGAAGATCATGGTGGGCCGGATGCTCGGCAGCGTGATCGAGAAGAACCGGCGGAACTGGCCGGCGCCGTCGAGGGCGGCGGACTCGTGGATGTCGCGGGGGACCGCCTGCATGGCGGCGAGCAGGATGAGGGCGTTGTAGCCGGTCCAGCGCCAGTTGACCATCGTGGCGATCGCGACGTGGGCGGGGAAGGTCTCGGTCTTCCACATCACCGGGTCCAGCCCGACGGCCTGCAGGATGTTGTTGATGAGTCCGTACTTCTCGTCGAACGCGCTGGAGAAGATGAGCGTCACGGCGACGGGGGTGACGACGTAGGGGAGCAGCACGCTCATCCGCCAGAAGGTCTTGGCGCGGATGTTCTGGTCGAGCATCGCGGCGATGAAGACGGCGCCGATGAGCTGCGGGATGGCCGAGAGCAGGAAGATGCTCACCGTGTTGAACAGCGAGTTCCAGAAGAACGGGTCCTTCAGCTCGGTCAGGTAGTTGGCGAAGCCGACCCACTCGCCCGGACCGGTGAGCAGGTTCCAGTTGTTGAGCGAGACGACGAACGTGTAGACGAGCGGGAAGAGGCCGACCAGCCCGAACAGGACGAAGAACGGCGCGATGTAGAAGTACGGGGACGCCTTCACGTCGAAGCGGCTGGCTCGCTGCCTGAAGGTGAGCGCCTTGCGGTCGTCTCGATCGCGCCGGGCCGCGGGCGCGCGGGTCACGGTGGTCATGCGTTTCTCCGGTCGTGTCATGAGAGGCAGCCGCCGAGCACAGGAATTCCGCTCGATTTCTTCCGAATCTGCAGCAGTTTTCCTGTGCTCGGCGGCTGGGTGGTGAGGTGTTACTTGTTGACCACGAGCTGGTCGAGCAGCTTCATGGCGTTGGCCCAGGCCTGGTCGCCGTTCGCCTTCTTGGAGTCGAGCTGCTGCACGGACGGGCCGAACACCTGGCTCTGGATGACCGAGTCGTCCGGACCCTTGTACTGGGCGACGACGCCCTGCGCGCGCTTGGCGAGGATCTCACCGATCGGCGCGTTGTTGAAGAACTTCGTCAGGTCGTTCGAACCGGTCACCCCGGGGTCGCTCTGGGCCTCGGTGACGGACGGGAACGTGCCGGCGGCCTGGAAGGTCTGCACCTGCGACTTCGCGGTGGTCAGCCACGCGGCGAGGGCGGCGGCCTCCTTCGGGTGCTTCGACTGCTTCGGGACGGTCAGGAAGGAGCCGCCCCAGTTGGCCGCTCCGCCCGGGAAGACGTTCGCGAAGTCCCAGCCGGTGCTGGCGTTTCCGCCGCCGGCCTCGACCTGGCCCTTGACGACGCCGAGCATCCAGCCCGGGCAGACGAAGGTCGCGAACGAGCCGTCGGTGAACGCCTTGCCCTTGCCCCAGTCCCACTGGGTCTGGTTGGAGGAGAGGCCGGCAGCGGCGCCCGCGGCGAGCTTGCTCCACAGCGCCTTCAGGTCGGCGTTGTCCTTGACGTTGAGCTTGCCGTCCTTGGTGTAGTAGCCCTCCGGCTGCTGGTTCACCATCGAGTTCCAGATGAAGCCGGACTGGTCGTACCAGGCCTTGCCGGTCTTCGCGTGGTACTCCTCGCCGATCTTGAAGAAGTCGTCCCAGGTGGCGTTGTCGCCGCCGAAGAGCTTGGCGACGGACTCACGGTCGCTCGGCAGGCCGGCCGCGGCGAAGAGCTTGCCGTTGTAGCAGAGGCCCTCCGGGCCGATGTCCGTGCCGTAGCCGATGATGCGGCCGCTCTTGTCGGTGGCCTGCTTCAGCTTCCAGTCGACCCAGCGGTCCTTGATGTCGTTCGCGCCGTAGTCCTTGAGGTCGTTGAACTGGTCGGAGACCTGCATGACCTTGGAGAGCCAGCCCTCCTCGACGGCCTGGACGTCGGGGAGACCGCTTCCGGCCGCCTCCTTGGTCTGCCAGTCGGTCAGGGCGTTGTCACCGGTGTCGATGTTCGTCGCCTTGATCTTGATGTTCGGGTGCTCCTTCTCGTACTGCGAGTAGAGCTTGTCGAAGCCCATCGTGCCGAACGTCGTGACGGTCAGCGTGATCGGGTCCGAGCTGCTCCCGCTGCCGTTGCTCGACGAGCAACCGGCGGCGAGGAGGGCGAAGGAGGCTGCGCCGGCGATGGCCGCAGCGACCTTGGTGCGACGTGAAAGCTTCACGGATCACTCCCTTGTGCGTGTGTTGTGTGCCTGGGTCTGGTGAGCGGTGAGAGCGCTCTCAGTTCGCGACCGTGAGAGCGCTCTCACACGTTGTGAGGGAATCTAGAACGACCTCAGGCGGCCTGTCAAGTCGAACCGTGGTCGCGCTCTCATGCTTGAAACGACGGGAAATCGGTCTCCGGTGCCGCCACCCGCGGTATTCCGCGCCGAACCGCACGACGCCGTGACCGAATCGTGATCGAATGCGAGTGCGTTTTAGATAGACTGCCCTACCTAGAATGAGGAGGCGGCGGGCGATGGCGGAATCGGGGCGCGGCAGCGGGGCGAAGGGCGGCTCGGCCCGCCGCAGGATCCTGGATGCCGCGCTGAAGAGGTACTACGCGGACGGGATCGCGGCGACCGGGATCGACACCGTCACCGCCGAGGCAGGCGTCGCCAAGATGAGCCTGTACAACAACTTCGCGTCCAAGGCGGCGCTCGTGGAGGCGACGCTCGAGGCGCGGCACACGGAGTGGCTCGCGCTCTACGCGCGCCGGGCCGCGCGCGCCGGCGACCCGATCACACGGGTGCTCGCCGTCTTCGACGCGTACGCCGACCAGGCGGCCCTCGCCACCGACGGCTTCCGCGGCTGCGGGCTCCTGAACGCGGCGGGGGAGCTGCCCGCCGGGCACGCCGGCCGCGCCGTCGTGCGCCGCCACGAGGAGGAAGTGGAGGGCATCCTCGCCGCCGGCCTGCGCGAGCTCACCGAGCGGTCCAGGGCGGAGCGGCTGGCCGTGCACCTGTCCCTGCTCGTCGAGGGCGCGATGGTCCGCTCGGGCCTGCGCGGCGACCGCACCCGGCTGCGCGACGCCCGCACCATCGCCGTCGACCTCCTCACCTCCCTCTAGTGCCGACTGTCCCCGTTCGGTACGTAGTGGCCCCTCTCGAGCAGGGTCATACGTACCGAACGGGGACAGTCGCGGCATGATGGGGGAATGCCGGTCATCATCCTCGTCGGCTTCGTCGCCGTGGCGCTCTGGTCGCTGGTCGCGCACCGGTTCGAGCGCGTCGGGATCGCGGGGCCGGCGGCGCTCGCCGCGCTCGGCGCGCTGGTGGTCACCGCGGACGTCCCGGGATTCACCGCAGCGATCGACAGCGACGTCGCGCAGCACGTCGTCGAGCTGATCCTCGCCGTGCTGCTGTTCGTCGACGCGTGCGAGGTGCGCGGCGGCCTGTTCGGGGGCGAGGGGCGCGCGCTCGCCCGGCTCGTGCTCATCGCGCTGCCGCTCTCGCTCGCGCTGGTCGTGGTGACGGGGGCGTGGCTGCTGCCGCAGACCGGCATCTTCGTGATCATCGTGATCGCCTGCATCGTCATGCCGACGGACTTCGCACCCGCGACGGCGCTGCTGCGCTCCGACCGCGTCCCGGCGCGGGTGCGCCGCATCCTGAATGTCGAGAGCGGCTACAACGACGGCCTCATCTCGCCCGTCTTCGGGATGTCGCTCGCGATCGCCGTCGCGCTTCCGACGCTCATCCGCATCGCGGACACCGGCAGCGAGGCGGGCGTGGATCAGAAGCAGCTCGAGAAGAACGTCGAGGACTTCGTCGAGGCCTTCTTCGGGGCGGTGCCGGCCACCGTCATCGCGATCGTCGTCGGCGTGCTGGTCGGCGGCGCGTTCGGCCTGCTCACCCGCTGGGCCTCGCGTCGTGGCTGGACGGACACCACCGGCGTGCGGTTCGTGACGCTGCTCACCCCGCTGCTCGCCTTCGGCCTCGCGACCCTGCACGGGATCGGCGCCAACGGCTTCGTCGCGGCCTTCGTCGCCGGGGTCGTCTTCCGGGTCGCGCGCACCAGGCGCACGGACCTCCCCGCCGTCCCGCACGCCGAACTGCTGCTGGTGGAGGAGGCGAGCGCGGTCGCGGCGAACTTCGTCTGGTTCATCCTCGGCGGGATGACAACGGCGGTCATCGTGGACGGCGTCGATTGGCGCCTGCTGGTGATCGCCGTGCTGGCGCTCACCGCGTTCCGGGCGCTCCCGGTCTACCTGTCGATGCTCGGCTCGCCGGTGACCTGGCGGGAACGGACCTACATCGGGCTGATCGGGCCGCGCGGCACGGCATCCATCGTGTTCGGTCTGCTCGCCTTCAACCATCTGCCGGACGCCGACAGCGGCGACGTGCTCGGCGTGACCGTGCTGACGGTGGTGGGCAGCATCCTGCTGCACGGGGTGGTCGCTCCACTCGTGCTGCGACGGGTGCCGGCGCTGGATACGGCGACGGCCGCCGCCCGGGTGGGCGACGGCCGTTCTGCCGGAGAGGTCGACTGATCAGTCGGTCGCGGGCCGGGGGCGCTGTGCGGCCACCGATGCGGTGTCGACGACCGGCTCGATGAGCGCGCCGGTCTCGCCGGCCACGCGGCTCGCGATGATGCCCAGGTCGGTCTCCTCGAGATCCTCGCGCTCCGCCGCCTCCGACGACAGCGCTCCGGCCGGGACCGGCTCGCGCTCGCCGGCGGGGGGGGGCCCGCGCGGCGCGGGCCCGGCCGCCGCCCCCCGCCCCCCCCCCCCCCCCGCCCCCCCCCCCCGGCGGCGGGCTGAAACCAACAACACCACCACCCCCCCACCACCACCCCAAAACCAC
>NZ_JBQCGZ010000049.1:0-6192 GCF_051955155.1 Leifsonia sp. | reverse complement strand
CGCGCCGACGAGCAGGCTCGCGCAGCGCGCGAAGCGCACGACCGCTCCAGCGCGACCGCCGTCGACGCCGAGCTCGAGCAGGTGCGGGAGCAGGCGGTCCCCACACTTCAGGCCATCGCCCGGGGCGATGCGGTCGATCCGGTCGCCGTCCGCCTGCTGGAGGCCGAGCTGCGCGACAGCATCCGCGGTCGCGCGCTCGTCCGGGAACCGTTGGTCTCGGTGGTCCGCGATCTGCGGGCCCGTGGCGTGGACGTCCTGCTCGTCGACGACACCGGGGAGGACCCGCCGCCGCCGTGGCAGCTCGCGCAGCTCGTGTCCCGCGCGGCCGCGCGACTCGTCGAACCCCGCGGTGAGACCGCAGGCGTCATCCTCCGACTCGCGTGGGACGACCGTCGCCCTGTGCTGGCGCTGTCCATCGATGGCAGCCGCGTCGACACGATCGCGCCGGTGGCGGAACCCGACCCCGTTGCTGGGCGAAGTCCGGCCTGAGTCTCGACGCGGGAGGCTCCCTCAGAGTCCCCAGCGTGTTTCGAGCGCGTGGAACCCCCACGCGAACGCCATATCCGCCATGCGCCAGTTGTGCGACAGGCCCGGCACCCGGTACTGGTGCGTCGTCATCCCCGCGGCCGCGGCTTTCGCCGCGAGGTCGGGCATGACGGGACCGTAGACGCGGTCGAGCGCCCCGACCGCGAAGTACGCCTCCTCGTCCCGGTAGCTGGTGTGGGCCATCACCCAGGTCGGTCCGGCGTGCTCCCAGGCGCGTGCATCCCCGCCGAATCCGACCGCGATGCTGTGCTGGACGCTGCCGTTCAACGGCGCATGCTCGCCGGACACGTCGACGAATGACGCGAAGACGTCGGGGTGCTCGGAGGCGAACTGGATGGCACAGGTGCCGCCTTCGGAGAACCCGGACACGGTCCACCGGCTCCGATCCGTCTCCGCCGGGAGGTGTCCCAGGATCCACGCGCGCACGTCGCGCATGACGTACGTGGCGACATGACCGAGCGGTGAATCGATGCACATCGGGTTGCCGGTGAAGGAACCCAGCTGGTCGGGAACCACCACGATCGGTGCGACGCCGTGGTGCCGTGCGGCGATCTCATCCATCATCGGGCCCAGGTCGCCGTCCCAGACGGGATCGTATGGCCCGGCACCGATGGTCTGGCCCGAGAACATGACCACCACCGGCAGCAGTCGCGGCTGCGGCACGAGTGCGGCGGGTGGCAGGTAGACCACCGCCGCACGCGCGGCGTAGCGCGAGGCGGTACCGGGGATCCGTACCGACCCGACCAGGCCGTGGGCGGGCATCGCGTGCGGTCGTCGAGCGACATCGCCCCGCAGGACCTGCGGGAAGACAGGGATGCGCAGACCTGCGATCCGCAGGTAGTCGGTGCCGACCGGCAGCACGGAGGGGCGCCATGTCGCGGTCGTGACGATGGCGGGCGCGGTCGCCGTGGCGATGACGGACCGGACCGGTCGAGGCGGTGCGGTCGCCGAGCGGGGCGTCGTCCCAGCTGCTCCGTGGAGCACCACCGACGCCACGACCGTGCTCGTGACGAGCGCGAGGGCCGCGACCGCGGCGACGGCCGCCGATCGGTGCCGCCGCCGGTGCATCAGGACGCCGACCGTGCCGGCACCGGCAGCCCCGGCGGCGACGAGGATCGCGGCGAGCAGGAGGTGCACGCGGGGCATCGTCGCAAACACCGGTCGTCGACTGTGGGACGTTCCCCGCGCCGTTCACGTCGTGGGCAGGACCACACCGGTCCTCCGGCAGCAGCTCACCGATCCGCACCGCCGCGGACCGCGGGTCGAGCCGCCCGTCCGGCGCGGCGCGGTCGCCCGGGTCGCGTGGTGTCGCTGGAGACGTCCAGATCAGGGGCCGTGGTGGGCGCTGAGGGGGAGCCGGATGATGAAGACCGCCCCGCGGCATCGGTCGCCGTCGTCGATGGTGATGGTGCCGGCGTGAGCGTGCGCGATCTGTTGGGCGATGGCGAGGCCGAGGCCGGTTCCGCCTCCGCTGCTGCTGCGGGCTCGTGCTTGGTCGAGTCGCGTGAAGCGCTCGAAGACGCGTTCCCGGTCGCCGGGCGGGATGCCGGAGCCGTCGTCGGCGATGCGGAGTTCGGCAGTGGTGTTGTCCGTGGTGAGCGCGACCGTGATGGTGGAGTCGGCGTGGTTGTGAGCGTTGTCACCGAGGTTCCGCAGCATCCGGGAGAGGTCCACGGTCGATCCCCGTACGCGTGCCGCGGCGAGGGCAGCAGTGTGGATGCGGAGGCCCCCGATGGAACGGAGTCGGCGCGCTTCCTCCAGTACCAGGTCATCGAGGTCGACGTCCGTCAGGGAGCCGGGCGGAGATCGGTTGGTGCGGGCGAGGTAGAGCATGCTGTCGATGAGGGCCGCCATCCGCTGGGTCTGTTGGTCGATCGTGGCCAGCAGGTCACGAGTGTGCTCGGGGTCCGGGTGGGCCAAGGCGACCCCGACTTGCGTGCGGAGAGCAGTCAGCGGACTGCGGAGTTCGTGGGAGGCGTCGCCGATGAACTGCTCTTGTCGTCGCGAGGATGCCTCCAGGCGGTCGAGCATCGCATTCATGGTGGTGGCAAGACGACCGACCTCGTCGTTGTGCGGGGGCACAGGTACACGGCGTGCCAGGTCGCTGTGACCGATCTGCGAAGCCTCCGCGCGAATGGCCTCCATCGGGCGCAGCGCTCGGCCGAGGGTCCGCCAGACGGTCCAGGCGACGATCAGCATCAGCAATGGCAGGCCGGTGGTGAACAGCAGGATCAAGGTGCTCATGGTGGTGCGGAGTTGCACCAGCGAGGTGCCGACGTAAATCCAGCCAGGTCCCGATGGCAGGTGGACGGGCACCGCGACGATCCGCAGCGGTTCGGACCCCAAGGGTGAGGAGTCCAGCGTCACGGTGACTTGCCGCGCGTCCTTCGGGGCCGGGATCACGGGGCCCTGACCGGTGACGTTGGCGCTGGCGGACACGACCTGGTCGGCGGGGCCGATGACCTGCACGAACGAGCTCTCCTCGCCCGCCCCGGGAACGGTCGTGCCCAGCCTGCCCGCGGGGAGCAGAGAGGCGACGTCACGAGCTCTGAGCGCGGCAGCCTGGTCCAGATCGGCGGTCAGGGCCTGTTCCGTCAGCAGCACGACTCCGGCGCAGCTGACAGCCAGCACGGAGGCGAGGACCGCGACCGCGCCGAGAGTCACGCGGACCCGCACCCCGGCTCGCCGAAAGCTACCCCCCATTGGCCGGCCCTGTCTCGGCGGTGAAGCGGTATCCGGCGCCGCGGAGGGTGTCGATCGGATTGCCCGCACCGGAGCCGGCGAACTTCTTCCGCAAGTAGCCGATGTACACCTCGACGACATTGGAGTCGATGTCCAGCTCGGCGTCCCAGACATGCTCCGCGATCGTCACCCGGCTGACGACGCGTCCGTGTCGTCGCATCAGGAACTCCGTGAGCGAGAACTCCCGCGCGGTCAACTGGATCTCCTGCTCGCGGAACCAGCACCGTCTCGCGGCAGGGTCCAGCCGGAATTCGCCGGCGACCACGATCGGGTCCCGTGAGGGCGGCGCGCGACGCAACAACGCCCGGATGCGGGCGACCAGCACGATGTAGGAGAACGGCTTGGACAGGAAGTCGTCCGCCCCCAGGTCCAGCGCATCAGCTTCGTCGTACTCGCCGTCCTTCGCCGTCAGCATCAGGATCGGGACGGCCGAGCCGGTCGCGCGGAGCCGGCGACACACCTCCCATCCCGAGAGCCCGGGCAGCATGATGTCGAGTACGACGATGTCGAAGTCATGCTCCTGCGCCATCCAGAGCCCATCGACCCCGTCCGCCGCCGTCTCGGTCACGAACCCTTCGGCGGCCAGCCCTTCTGACAACGCCTGACGGATGGCACGGTCGTCCTCCACGAGAAGCGCTCGCACACCGCCTCCCTCTGCGTCGTGGTTCCGTGCCCAGCAGGAGCCGTAGAGGCACCGTACGGCGGGTGTCGCCGGGGTGGTGCCGTTCAGGACGGGTTCATAGGGCGGCTTATCGGGGCCTCACCCGCTCCGATCACAGTCGCTCTCAGCCAGTCCACTTGGGGCTGCGCACGTGAAGGGAACGACACCATGCGAAAGAAGATGACGATCGCCGCGACCGGTGCTCTGGCTCTGGCCCTTACCGGCGCTGGAGCAGGCGCCGCGATGGCCAGCACCACTCACACCGCCCCATCGCTCTCCACCGTCTCGGCCGTGCACCCGCTGAGCTCCTCCACCTCCAGTCCGGAGACCAGCAGCAGCGAGTCGAGCGCCGAGGCGCCCGAGTCGGCCGCCAGCAACGACGGTCCCGGCGGCCACGCCGACGCCAACAACGTCGACGTCAACCACCAGGGCGGCGCGAACGAGCAGTAGCCCGACACGCCCGTGGCCGGACACCGTCCGGCCACGGGCCGGCGCCATCTGCTCAGAACACGCGTCGTCACAGAGAGCGCACTGCCCCCGTCTCGTCGCCTGCACCGACGAAGTGGTGCAGCTGTTCTTCGCGGATGGCGTCACTCCGGGATCCGTGAGACCCCGGCCTCCGGCGGCGCTCAGCGCGTGCGGTGCAGGATCTCGAGCTGGTACGGAGCGACCACCGCGGGGGAGATGCGGAGGTCGAGCAGCAGGAACCGGCGCTCGGACTCCGGCTCCGCGACCCACGTCCGCAGGCGGTCGAGGTCGTCGAGCGTCCGGACGACCACGCCCTCCGCACCCACCGCCCTGGCGAGCGCGGCGAAGTCCACCTCGGGGATGAGCATGGGCTCCGGTGCGAGCCCCAGCGCTCCGTACACGTTCGTCTCCGCGCCGTACTGCCCGTCGTTCCAGACGACCGCGAGCCCCCTGCCCGCTGCGGCGCGCACGGCGGACTCGAGGTCGGCGAGCGCCATCAGTCCGCCGCCGTCGCCGGTCGTGAGCACGACGGTCGACGCGGGGCGCGCCGTCACCGCACCGACGACGGAGGGGAAGCCCAGCCCGATGGCCTGATAGGCGGTGCCGACCATGAGCATCCGGTCGGGGGCGGCGACGGGCCAGTACATGTTCGCCCAGCCGATGAAGTGGCCGCCGTCGGAGACGACGACCCGGTCCTCCGGCAGCAGCTCACCGATCCGCACCGCCGCGGACCGCGGGTCGAGCCGACCGTCCGGCGCGGCGTGGTCGCCCGGGTCGCGCCTGAGCAGCGCGGCGCGGTCGATCGACTCGCGCCACCCGGAGGGCTGTGCGCCGAGGGCGGCGAGCTCCGCGATGAGCGCCTCCGCCACCAGCGCGGCGTCGCCGCGGATGAACCGGCCGACGTGCGGGTGGGTCGCCGCCGGAGCGACGTCCACCTGCGTGACGGTCGTGCCGGGCGCGAAGAGCTCACCGAAGCGCGTCGTGAACTGGTTGAGGCTCGCGCCGAGCACGACGACCGCATCGGCGCGCTGCACCAGGTCCACGGCCCCCTCCGCACCCCACCCGCCGAGCACGCCGAGGTCGTACTCGGGGCGGGGGAACACGCCGCGCGCGAGCGCCGTCGAGCCGGTGACCGCGCCGATCGCGTCCGCGAGCCGGCCGAGTGCGTCGCCCGCCCCGGCGAGCCACGCCCCGCGACCGGCGAGCAGCAGCGGACGGGAGGCGCCCGCGAGATCCTGCGCCGTTCGGGCGATCGCCGCCCGGGCGAACGGTCCGTCGATCGGCAGGGGAGCCGGGACGCGCAGCGCCACCCCGGTCGACAGCTCGCCGCCCTCGGCGCGCGCGACGTCGTACGGGATGGCCAGCACGGTCGGCAGCTGATACGCGAGCGCGTGCTCGAGCGCGATCACCGTGGTCGCCGCGGCATCGGTGCGGCCGACCGTGTACGTGCGCGCTCCGACGGCGGACGCGAGCGCGATCTGGTCCACATCCCACGCCCGGGGCCCGGAGGTGGGCTCGTCACCCACCACGAGCACCAGCGGCACGTGCGCCTGGACGGCCTCGGCGAGCGCGGTCAGCGCGTTGGTGAAGCCCGCTCCGTAGGTCGTCGTCGCCGCGGCCACACGACCGGAGGCGCGGAAGTGCGCGTCGGCGGCGACGACCGCGCCCGCCTCGTGCCGGACGGGCCAGTAGTGCGCGCCGGTGCGTCGCTCGAGCGCATCGAGGAACCAGGCGTTGCCGTTGCCCATCACCCCGAACACGTGCTCCACGTGTTG
>NZ_JBQCGZ010000048.1:0-4590 GCF_051955155.1 Leifsonia sp. | reverse complement strand
GCGAGACGGCGTGTCGCGACCGCTCGGCGAGAGGGACTACGCGCCCTCGGCCTCGCCGCGGCGCTTGCGCAGCTCCGCCTCCAGGCGGCGGATGCGGTCGTCGGCGATCTCGCGCTCCAGCGCGGCGAGCTGCTCCTCGGTCGAGGACAGCCGCGGGGCGGGGGCCGGGGCGGAGGAGCCGGGCGCGGAGGCCGCCGGGCGCTGCGGGCGTGCGGGCCGGGAGCGCATCCCGTAGTACTCGCGGCCGACCGTGAACCAGAGGATGCTGCCGATCAGCGGCAGCAGGATGACGATGAACACCCAGGCGACCTTCGGCAGGTGCCGGATCTGGTCGCCCGTGCGCAGGATGATGTCGATCAGCGCGACGACGAAGAGCACGAAGACCAGCGCCGGGATAACGACCATGCGCTCGATTCTAGGGGGACGGCCGCGCCCGGGTCACGAGAACGAGAGCACGGAATCGCCCCAGCCCGCGCGCAGCGGCCCGTCGAGGTCGGCGACGACGCGATCCTCGCCGTCGATCACCAGCGTCTGACGCTCCGGCGCGCGGTAGGGCGGCCAGTCCTCGCCCGGCGCGCCGCCGTTCGCGAACGCGGCCCAGCGCTCCACCATCCGCCGCGAGACGCGCTCGGCGGAGCGGCGGCCGCCGAGCCGGTAGATCGCGCGCGGCGCCTCGGCGACGGTGCCCCAGGCGTAGGGCACCTCGGCGGCGTGCGCTGCGCCGATCCCCGCCAGCCGCAGCAGCGGCGTCGAGTGGTCGAACCGGTACAGCCAGGTGGGCGCGACCGCGCCGTGACCGGCGGCGAGCCACACGGTCGGCATCCGGAACGCGATGTCGCGGGCGATCCCGAGGCCGACGACCCCGCGACGGAGCCCGCGGTAGGCCGACAGCACCTGCTCGCGGTCGGGGGCGACGACGTCGGGGCTCTCCTCGCGCATGGCCTGGAACATCCGCTCGATGGACGCGGCGTCGATCGGCAGCAGCGCCGACTTCATGAAGCGGAACATCGTCGCCTCGTCCCGGTTCGTGCCGATCACGAGCGGCACCGGATGCCCGCGCCCCGAGCTCAGCACCGCGATCGGGTGCTCGGGGAGCAGGTCGCCGTCCACCACGGGGGCGAACGCGAGCGTGCCGGGATGCTCCCGCGGCACCTCTTCGTACACGGCCGACGCCGCCGCGACCACCGCCTCCGGCGGCAGCGCCCGCAGGGCGGCGAGGTCCGAGGCGGCGACACTCGCCGCCTCCGCGAACCGCGCGGTGACGGCCGCGGCCCGCCGCCTGCCGTACATCGAGCTCGCGGGCGAGCTCTGCACGATGGCGCGCTGGAACAGGCCGGCGGCGCTCGGGGTCGCCAGCAGAGCGGTGACCAGCCCGCCGCCCGCCGACTCCCCGAAGACGGTGACGCGCTCCGGGTCGCCGCCGAAACCGGCGATGTTGTCGCGCACCCAGGAGAGCGCGAGCAGCACGTCGCGCAGTGCGACGTTGGTGTCCGCCTCCCCGTCGTGCTCGGCGCCGAGGTCGAGGAAGCCGAGCGCGCCCAGCCGGTAGTTGACGGTCACGATCACGGCGTCGCCCGCCTCGGCGAGGGCGGTGCCGTCGTAGACGGACTGGCTGGCGGCGCCGAAGGTGTACGCGCCGCCGTGCACCCAGACCATCACCGGCCGGGGCCGTGCGGCAGCGCGGGAGGGGCTCCACACGTTCAGGAACAGGCAGTCCTCGTCGGCGGTGACGCCGTCGCCGAGCGGGATGACGGTGTTGACCGGCTGCGGTGCGGCGTGCCCGAACCGCGTCGCGTCCACCACGCCGTCCGGGGCCACGGCGGGCACCGGGGCACGCCAGCGGCGATCGCCGACCGGCGGCTGTGCGTACCGGACGCCGCGCCAGACGGCCACGCGGCCGTCGTCCGTCCCGCGCAGCGCGCCGGAGCCGGTGACGATGACGGGGGACGCGATGGCCGGCCTGCCGCCGTCCTCGACCATCGCGTCCCCCGTCACCGCTCGCTCACTCCCAGACCAGGAACGGCCGCAGCTCCAGCTGGCCGTTGCGCGCCATCGGGTGCTTCGCGGCGACCTCGATGGCCTCGTCCATGCTGTCGCACTCGAGGATGTCGAAGCCGCAGATCCATTCCTTCGTCTCGGTGAACGGGCCGTCGGTGACATAGCGGCGGCCGTCGCGCACGCGGACCACCTTCGAGGCCGCGGGGGGTTCGAGCGCCTCGCCGATCACGCGCGTGCCGGAGGAGTCGAACTCGTCGACCCAGATGTTCACGTCGGAGTCGTCCTTCTCGTGGTCCGGCTGGGAGTCGGTGACCACGAACATCATGTACTTCATGTCTCGAGCGTTCCTTTCGTTGGGAGACCATTCACCCGGACGTCGAACGGGGACCGCGCGATACGACATTACGGTGCGAACGAATCGTGCGGGCGGTGACGAGCTGGAGCCCGACGACGGTGAGGAGGGCGGCGAGCGGGCCGCTCAGGCTGCCGAGGAACGTGGGCGGGGTGGTGATCCAGACGACCGCGTAGCCGCCGAGCGAGACGGCGTAGGCGGTGAGGCTCGCGCCGAGGTAGCGCCACCACAGGCGCTGGCCGGCGGCGGCGGACAGGAACCAGAGGTACTGCGCGAGTCCGGAGAGCATCCCGACGAGGGCGGCGGCCGGCCCGTAGAAGAACAGCTGCGGGCTGAGCAGCCGCCCGCCGGTGTCGCTCTCGAGCTCGAAGTCGATCAGGTGCAGGAAGCCGACGGTCGCCCCGATCAGGATGCCGCCGACGATGAGCACCGCCGAGCCGTCCCTGCCGAGCACGGGATGGACGGGCACCGGCTCCTCGCTCATGGGCCGACGATAGCGCCAGCGCGGAGCGGGCGTCCAGCCGCTGTCCAGCCGCCCGACCGTCGAGTTAGTGTAGCCTTACCTTACCCGCACGCCTCACCCGGAAGGGATCGTTCGTGACCGTCATCGCCCCGCCCATCACGGAGCGTCCGGCCTACCGTCCGTACCGCGCCGCCGTGTCCGCGATCCGCCGGCTCAGCCCGCACTTCACCCGGGTCAGCCTGCGCTGCGACGACTTCGAGACCTTCGGCACCGAGCGCCTGGACCAGCGGATCAAGGTCGTCTTCCCGCTCGCGGACGGCAGCTTCTGCCCGCTCGACACCGGAGACTGGTACGACGTCTGGCGGGCCCTCCCCGAGGAGCGCCGCAACCCGTTCCGCACCTACACGGTGCGCGACGTCGACCAGGGCGAGCGCCGGCTGGACATCGACTTCGTCGTGCACGGTCACGACGGCGCGGACGCGGGACCCGCCTCCCGCTGGCTCGCGGAGGCCGTGCCGGGCGACGAGCTCGTCGTCGTCGGTCCGGACGCGCTCAGCCCGGTCAGCGGCGTCGGCATCGACTGGCGCCCCGGCGACGCCACCGAGCTGCTGCTCGCCGGCGACGAGACGGCGGCCCCGGCGATCGCGTCCATCCTGGAGGCGCTCCCGGCCGGGCGCCGCGCGCACGCGTTCATCGAGGTGCCCTCCGCGGAGGATGCGCTCCCGCTCGCGGTGCGTCCCGGCGTCTCGGTCACCTGGGTCTCCCGTGATGGCGGCGACCACGGCTGCGAACTGGTCCCCGCCGTCACCTCGTGGCTGCAGGCGCACCCCGAGATCGTGGCCGCCGCGGCGGCGCCCACCCGGCAGCGCCTGCAGAAGGTGGATGTGGACCGCGAGATCCTCTGGGAGCGCCCGGAGCAGGCCGCCGGCGGCTTCTACGCGTGGATCGCGGGGGAGTCGGCGGCGGTGAAGACGCTGCGCAGGCTGCTGGTGCGCGGCCACGGCATCGATCGCGGTCGCGTCGCGTTCATGGGCTACTGGCGGCGCGGGCTCGCCGAACGGGTCGGCTGAACGGGCGCTACTCGTCCTTGCGCTCTGTGCCCTGGAAGGTCTCCGGGTAGTCGCTCAGCCACGACCAGTGGCTCAGCGGCCAGCTGATCACGAACGCCCGGCCGACCACGTCGTCCAGGGGCACGAAGCCCTTGCCGGGGTCGTCCATGTGGTAGCGCGAGTCCGCCGAGTTGTAGCGGTTGTCGCCCATGACCCAGACCGAGCCGGCGGGGACGGTGACGTCGAACGGCTTCGCCGACACGTTCTCCTGGCCGGCGGGCAGCAGCACGTACGGCTCCTTGAGCGGGACGCCGTTGACGCTCATCTGGCCGAGCGTGTTGCAGCAGGTGACGTGGTCTCCCGGCAGGCCGATGAGGCGCTTGACGAGGTGCTGGTCGCTGTCGGAGGCGCCGAGGCCGACGAAGTCCAGCACGGCACCGACGCCCTTCTGCAGCGCGTTGCCCTGCGCGGGCGGGGCGGGCGGCAGCCAGCCGCCCGGGTCCTTGAACACGACGACGTCGCCGCGCTGCAGGCCGAACAGCTTGGGCTGCAGCTCGTTGACGATGATCCGGTCGTTGATCTGCAGCGTGTTCTCCATCGATCCCGACGGGATGTAGAACGAGCGCGCGACGAACGTCTTGATCAGGAACGAGACCAGCACGGCGACCACGAAGATGATCACCACGTCCCTCAGCAGCGTCTTCCAGCCCGAACGACGGGTGGCGCGG